>NZ_JBARVQ010000398.1:0-8778 GCF_049646345.1 Albidovulum sp.
CAACAAAGGTGTGGTGGCAAGGGCAGAGGATTCAGCTTGCGCCTTTCGGCAGGGGTAGCGTGCCGCGATTATACGCGCTCCAGTCCTCGATATCGGGATAGTATTTGCGCCGCCAGGCCCTGACACGCGGATTCATGCGCCGCCGCCAGAGGGGTGGGATCATCGCCATCGCGGTCATGCCGGGATATCCGACGGGTAGCTGGGGCGCCTCATCCGCTGAATAGGTCTGCAGCAGCGGGAAGCGGCGGTCGGGTTTGTAGTGGTGGTCTGAATGGCGCTGAAGGTTGATCAGCATCCAGTTTGTGACCTTGTGATCGGCATTCCACGAATGACGTGGCTGGACATGTTCGTATTTACCCTCACCCAGATGGCGGCGGGTCAGGCCGTAATGTTCGACATAGTTCACCAGCTCCAACTGCCAGATCGCGACGAAGGCCTGCCAGACGAAAAGGATAAGCCCGGCCCAGCCGCCGATGGTGAAGGCCAGCGCAAGGGCCGCAAGTTGCAGCGCCCCGTACCGCCAGAACGGGTTTGAGGCGTGTAGAGGCGTGCGCCCGGCGCGCGACAGAAGCTGTTTCTCGGCCCGCCACGCCGATCCCGGCCCTTCACTCAGCACCCGGAAGAACATCCGGTGGAACCCCTCGTTATACCGCGCTGTCACCGCATCGCGGGGGGTGCCGACATAGCGGTGATGAACCAGAAGGTGTTCGCTGCGGAAATGGCTGTAAAGCACGGTCGCCAGCAAAAGGTCGCCCAGCCAACGCTCCAGCCGGTTCTTCTGATGCATCAGTTCATGCGCATAGGTGATGCCGATCGAGCCCGAGATGACGCCGACACCGAAGAACAGAACGACCTTCTCCCAAGTCACGAGGTGACCCGCGTGCGTGACGTACCAGATCATCCCGTAAAGCGTGACTGCCTGCACCGGGAACCAGATCATGGTAATCAGCCGGTACCAGAACAGATCGGACTCGGGCGTCTCGGTATCGGGGTTCTGTGTCTCGTGTCCGGCGATGGCGTCGAGGATCGAGGTCACGATCCAGCCGTAGACCGGCAAAAGCCAGACGGTCCAGCCGCCCTCAGCCGCGCCGATGACCGCCAAGGGCACGAGGATCAGCGACAGCCAGAACGGGGCTGCTGATACGAAACTGGAACCGGGTCGGGACATGAGGGCTCCGCCTGCTGCCTTTGTGCCAGTCTAGGCGCGAGCGGCGTGGGGCTCAATCCGCCGTGCCATGCGCGAACGCAAGGTCATAGACCTTGCGCATCACCGTCGGCAGGTCCGCGGGGCGGAAATCCTCGTGCCGCACGAAATGGCCCCGTTCGGGGTTGGTGCCTCCCGGCAGCATCGCGGTGTGGACCGACAGGATCAGGTGAAAATGGGTGAAGGTGTGGCGCACCTCGCCCGGCACCGGGCACCAGTTTCCCTTGGCGGGCGGCCCGGGTTCCGGCGCGGTTCCGGCCCAATCCGTACCCGGCCAGCCGAGCATCCCGCCCAACAGCCCCCGTTCCGGGCGGCGTTCAAGGAGTACCGCGCCATCGGCGCGGCGGCCGAGATAGGCGATGCCGTAACGCGTCGGTTTGGCGGCTTTTGGCGATTTGCGCGGCAGATCGGCATGTATGCCGGAAGCGAGACCCTTACAGAAGGTGCGCAGCGGGCAGATTCCGCAGGCCGGATTACGTGGCGTGCAGATCGTGGCGCCAAGGTCCATCATTGCCTGCGCGTGATCGCCGGGGCGGTTGTCGGGCGTCAATCGGGCGGCCAGCGCGGTCAGCTCGGGCTTGGCAGCGGGCAGCGGGGTCTCAATGGCAAAAAGCCGCGCTGTGACCCGTTCGACATTTCCGTCGACCACCGTCGCGGCTTCGTCAAAGGCGATGGCGGCGATGGCGGCTGCGGTATAGGGGCCGATGCCCGGCAGGGTCAGCAGCGCATTGCGGGTGTCCGGGAACCGCCCGCCATGGCCCGCCACCACGGCGCGGGCGCATTTCAAGAGGTTGCGGGCGCGGGCGTAGTAGCCAAGCCCTGCCCATTCGGCCATCACATCCTCATCCGCCGCAGCCGCCAGTGCCGCGACATCCGGCCAGCGCGCGGTAAAGCGGTGGAAATAGTCGCGGACGGCGGCAACGGTCGTCTGTTGCAGCATGATTTCCGACAGCCACACAGTGTAGGGATCGGGGCGCACGCCGCGCGCGCGGTCGGCGGGGCCAATGCGCCACGGCAGGACGCGGGCATTCACGTCATACCAGTCCAGCAGCGCCGCACTTTCATTATCCTGCAAAATTCCGCTCCGTTGCCATCAAGCCAGTGGGCAAGGCCCTGTGCGACGTCTAACATAGAGGCGAGCACGGGAAAGGACAGGGATGAGCGTCACGCCCCCCAACCAAAGGCGTCGTGGCCGGGGATTTCAGCCCGCCGCAGGGCTTTTGAAGGACCGCATCCGCGCGGCGGGCGAATCGCGTGGCTTTGCCGTGTCGCGGCTTCTGACCCATTGGGCCGAGGTCGTGGGCGAAGAGATTGCCGCAATGGCCCTGCCGGTGAAGGTGGGCTATGGGCGCGAAGGGTTTGGTGCGACACTGACGCTCCTGACCACCGGTGCCTCGGCCCCGTTGTTGCAGATGCAATTGCCGAAGATCCGCGACAAGGTGAATGCCTGCTATGGCTACAACGCCATTTCCAGGGTCGTGATCACCCAGACCGCGCCCACCGGATTTGCCGAAGGTCAGGTCGCCTTCGCGCCGAAACCGAAACCCGCCCCGGAACCGCCCGATCCGGCGGTTCAGCAGGCCGCGCGAACACTTTCCGGTGAGGTTGGTGACCAGACTCTCCGGGCAGCGCTTGAAGCTCTGGGTGAAAAGGTCTTATCTCGGCCGCGTAACAAGAAAGGCTGATCCATGTCGAAGACGTATCTCATCGCCGGTGCCGTAGCGCTTGTAGCCGCAGCGGGCGGCGCGTTCTGGATGACGAAAGGCACAGCACCCGAGGCCGCCGTCACGCAGGAAGCAACAGCGGCATCCGAGGCGCAGATGGTGCCGGATATGGTGCTGGGTCAGGCAAAAGCCCCGGTGGAGGTGATCGAATATGCCTCTTTCACCTGCCCGCATTGCGCGCATTTCCACGAAAGCGTCTTCGACCAGCTCAAGACCAACTACATCGACACCGGCAAGATCCGTTTCGTCTATCGTGAGGTCTATTTCGACAAGTTCGGCCTTTGGGCGGCAACTGTTGCGCGCTGTGGCGGGGCAGAGAAGTATTTCGGTATTTCCGACATCATCTATGACACCCAGAAGACCTGGATCGGCGACGGCGATGCCGCGACGATTGCCGACAATCTGAAAAAGATCGGCCTGAAGGCCGGACTTGGCGCAGATCAGGTCGATGCCTGCATGAAGGATGAAGATCAGCTGAAGGCGATGATCGCCACCTATCAGGCGAATGCCACGAAGGACGACATCACCGGAACGCCGTCTTTCGTCATCGACGGGCAGAAATACGCCAACATGTCCTATGAGGACTTTGCCGCACTCCTCGACGAGAAACTGGCGAACTGATCCTGATGACCCCGCTTTCGGGTCTTAAGGTCGTCGAACTGGCCCGCATTCTGGCCGGTCCCTGGGCCGGTCAGACTTTGGCCGATCTCGGTGCCGAGGTGATCAAGGTCGAAGCACCCGAAGGCGACGACACCCGCCGCTGGGGTCCGCCTTTCATTGACCGCGACGGCGACCGCTCGGCTGCCTACTTCCATTCCTGCAATCGCGGCAAGCAGTCGGTGACGGCCGATTTCCGCACCGATGAGGGGCAGCAATTCGTTCGCGAACTGGTCACGGACGCCGATATCCTGATCGAGAATTTCAAGGTCGGGGGGCTCAGGAAATACGGGCTCGACTACGAGAGCCTGCGCGCGGTCAATCCGCGGCTCATCTATTGCTCGATCACCGGCTTTGGCCAGACCGGGCCTTATGCCCACCGGGCGGGTTATGACTATATCATTCAAGGCATGTCGGGGCTGATGAGCGTGACGGGTGAACCCGACCGCCAGCCGCAAAAGGTGGGCGTTGCTGTCACCGATATCTTCACCGGTGTCTATGCCACGACCGCGATCCTTGCCGCCGTGCATCAGAGGGCGACGACGGGCGAGGGCCAGCATATTGACATGGCGCTTTTCGACGTGGCGACCAGCATCATGGCCAATCAGGCGATGAACTACCTCGCCTCGGGCACGGCCCCGGTTCGGATGGGCAACGCACACCCGAACATTGTGCCCTATTCGGTCTTCGACTGCGCCGATGGCTGGATCATCATCGCGACCGGGAATGACGGCCAGTATCGGCGGCTTTGCCGCTTGCTGGGGCTCGATGACCTTGCCGAGGCGCCCGACTATCTGAGCAATGCCGACCGTATCACCAATCGCGAGGCGCTGACGGCGGCCCTTAGCGCGAAAACCAAAGGCTGGGCCAAGACCGACCTGCTGGCCGCCTGTGAGGCCGAGGGCGTGCCCGCCGGCCCGATCAATGATATGGGTGAGGTCTTTGCCGATCCCCAGGTCGCGGCACGCGGCATGCGGATCGAGCGGGATGGTGTCCCGGGTGTGCGGTCGCCCTTCACCTTCTCGGGCGCGGAACTTGCGCTGGACCGGCCTTCGCCGAAACTCGGCGAGCACGACTTGAAGGATTGATCCGGGTAAGGTGGGTTTAAACCCACCTTACGAAAGGCATAGTGGCTGATCGGGTCCGGCGGCAGTCCCTGTAAGGTGGGTTTAAACCCACATTACGTTCACAGTCCCAGCTCGGAAAGCCGTGCATCGAGCGGAGCCCAGTCGTCCAGCTCCAACCGTACCGGGACGCTCAGGACCTGCGCGCGGAAGTCTTGCGGCAGGCGGACGGCGTCCTTTTCCGTTGTCACCAGCTGTGCGCCAAGGGCTGCCGCGTCGCTTTCCAGCCGCCGCAGGATCGCGGGCGTCAGGGGCTGGTGATCATCCAGCGGCACCGAGCGGACGATTTCGGCACCAAGGTCGCGGAGCGTGGCGAAGAACTTTTCGGGATGGCCGATCCCGGCGAAGGCCAGCACCCTGAGGCCGGGCCAGTCCATGCCGGTGGGAAGGGGTTTCAGCCCCCCGGTGAGGTGCGGGACGGTGACCGCGTGCCCCCATCGTGCCGCGAACGCCTCCTGCATGGCCGGATCGCCGATGGAAACCAGCATGTCCGCACGGGCGAGGCCCACCTCGACCGGTTCCCGCAACGGCCCGGCGGGCAGGCAGAGCCCGTTGCCGACGCCGCGCGCCGCATCGACGACGACAACTGACAGGTCCTTGGCAAGAGCCGGGTTCTGGAACCCGTCATCGAGCAGGATCGCCCCGGCCCCGGCAGCCGCCGCGGCGCGGGCCCCCGCTGCCCGGTCGCGGGCGATCCATGTCGGTGTGAAACCGGCCAGCAGAAGCGGTTCGTCCCCACAATCCGCAGCGCTATGGCGCCGCTCATCCACGCGGACCGGACCGGTGAGCCGCCCGCCATGGCCCCGGCTGACGACATGAGCCGTCACGCCGCGCGCGGCCAGTCTTTGTGCCAGCGCGATCACTGTGGGTGTCTTGCCGGTGCCGCCCGCATTGATATTGCCGACGCAGATCACCGGAATTCCGGGATGGTCGCCGCCGCTTGAGGCCAGTCGCCGGGCTGTCTGACCCGCATAGACACGGCCGAGCGGCGACAGAAGCCGGGCCGCAAGTCCGGGTGCTGCGGGATCGCGGTACCAGAAACCGGGTGCGCGCATCACACCGCCGCCTTCGCCGGGACGGCGTCGAGTTCGGCGAGGATCGCCTGGGTGACCCGCTCGGCCACCTCTGCACCGCCAGAGGAAGCGGCCCATGCGTTATGGGCGAGGATGGCCGCCTTGTCGGCGGCAATCAGCTCGGACACGGCTTCGGCCAGGGCAGAGGGACTGGTCACCAGCCGTGTTGCGCGGGCCTCGGTCAGTCGGGCATAGGCGTCGGGATAGGCGCCCGCATGGGACCCGTGCAGGATCGCCGAGCCGAATGCCGCCGGTTCGAACGGGTTCCGCCCGGGGCCACCTTCGAGCAGCGTGCCCCCCATGAAGGTGACCGGGGCCAGCCGGTACCAGAGGCCAAGCTCCACATCGCCATCCGTGACCAGGACCTGAACCTCTGGTTCTGGTTCTTCCTCACGCGTCCGTTTCGCCACGATCCAGCCTTCGCGGCGCAGCCGTTCGGCAAGTGCTGGCGCGCGTTCCGCATCCGCCGGAGACAGGATCAGCAGCATCCGGTGCGCAAGGCGCATCGCATGGGAATGCGCTGCGATGATTGCATCTTCCTCTGCCACATTGCACCCCGCCGCCAGCCAGATCGGCCGGGTCTGAACCAGTTCGGCAAGCGATGCCCGCTCCCGCTCATTGCAGGGCAGGGGTTCGGCCGTCTCTTCGATCCGGCCCGCGACATCCACCGCAATCCCGCGCCCACCGAGGCGGCGCAGACGGGTTGCGGTTTCGGGGTCCTGGGCGAGGATGCGGCGGAACCGCCCAAGAAGTGAGGCTGCCATTCCCTTGCGCCAACGCCAACCGCGTTCCCCGGTGGCCGTCATCCTGATATCGGCCAGCAACAGAGGAATGCCGCGGTCATGCACTCCGACGATCATTGCGGGGGGCAGACTCGGCCCGGTCAGAACGGCGGTATCGGGGCGCCAGTGATCGAGAAACCTGCGAACCATCGCCGGGTTGTCCGGCGGCAGCAGATCGGCAATGACGGAGGAT
Organism: Albidovulum sp.; assembly: GCF_049646345.1. Classification (GTDB taxonomy): domain Bacteria; phylum Pseudomonadota; class Alphaproteobacteria; order Rhodobacterales; family Rhodobacteraceae; genus Albidovulum. The sequence continues at coordinate 6,758 of NZ_JBARVQ010000398.1, forward strand.
GGAAAGGCGCCGAGACCCGTCGGGTCCTTCCCCTCGCAACTCATCAGCAGGGTCAGGTCTGGCCGGTCGCGCATCAGCCGTGTAGCAAGATGCGACAGCCGATGGGGGGTCTCGCCATGACCGAGATGAAGCCAGAGCAACGGCCCGTCAGGGCGCGGCGCCCGTTCCGGCGTAGGGCCGGTACCACCCCGTCCGGCGGAGATGAGATAAAGCGCGAGCGCGAGGGAACGGGCCATGGCGGGCGTTCAGCCAGAATGCCTGGCCGTTGGACAGTTCCCGATCCGGGAGCCTCGGCACGCCCGGCCTCCTGCCGCCGGATCGGCGCGCGGGTCCATGCGGTCATCGCCTAAAACGATTTGCAGGCGCCGGGTCATGGGTTTCTCCGCGTTGAGGATCAGGATCGCGCGCCACCCTATGCGATCGCACGTGACGCCTCAAGGCGAGGCGTGGTGTCGTATCCGGCCCGAAGGCCGGTTCCATGATCTGGCTGGTGACACGGCCGGGGACGACAAAAAAACCGGCCGGAAAAGGGGGCAGCTCAGGTCAGCCCTGCTCCATCCGGGCCAGCAATGCCTTTGCCGCGGCCTGTTCCGCCTGCCGCTTCGCCCCGGCCTTCGCGGTTTCGGCCTCACCCGTTTCCAGTCGCACTTCGACGGTGAAGACCGGCTGGTGGTCGGGGCCGTCGCGTTTCACTTCGCGGTAGGCGGGCGGCGGCATGCCCCGGCCTTGCGCCCATTCCTGAAGGGCAGTCTTGGCATCGCGGGCATCGGCCTCAACCTGCCCGATCCGGCCGCCCCACAGCCGGAGGATAGCGGATTTTGCGGCCTCGAACCCGCCATCGAGATAGATGGCGGCGATCACCGCCTCCATCGCGTCGCCCAAAAGCGCTTCTTTCCGACGGCCGCCTGACATCATCTCGGACCGGCCGAGTTTCAGGACATCGCCCAGCGCGATCTCGCGCGCAACATCGGCGCAGGTTTCCTTACGCACGAGAGTGTTAAAGCGGGGGGCCAGCTGGCCCTCGCTCGCGCCCTTGTCGGCGGCCAGAAGCGCTTCGACCATGACAAGACCAAGCACCCGGTCGCCAAGGAATTCCAGCCGTTGGTTGTCGGGTCGCTGAGGCGTGGAGATGGAGGCATGCGTGACCGCGCGCACCAGAAGCTCTGGCCGGGCGAAGTCATGCCCGATCCGGGCGGCAAAGGCGGCAAGATCGGCGGAAAGTTTCATTCGACCCCCTTCAGGAAGCGGCCGCCGCGCCAGTTCCAGACGTCGGCCAGCAATGCGCCCCGCGCGGAAAAGACGATCCATTCGGCGCGGCCGATGACATTTTCAAGGGGAACCATGCCGAGCCCGCCGGCGGCCTGCGAAAAGCGGCTGTCAAAGGCATTGTCACGATTGTCACCGAGGAAAAAGAGGTGCCCCGCAGGCACGGTGAATTCGGGCGTGTCGTCCTGCGCACCGTCGGGTTGGAGGTCGAGGGTAAAGTGACCTCGTCCCCCGGGCAGGGTCTCACGCTGGCGCGGGGTTTCGCAGGGCATGCCCATCCCGACGGGATCGTTGCCGCAACGTGGGAGTGACAGGCCCGGCCCCTGCGGGCCCTTCACTTCCGTGAATGTCCCGGCGGGCTCCCGATCGACCGCATCACCGTTCAGGTGCAGCCGCCCGTCCGCCATCTGCACCCGGTCCCCCGGCAGGCCGACAAGGCGCATGACAAACGCTGCGCTATGGACCGTGTGACGGAAGACAAGGACATCGCCGCGCCGGATGGTGTCGGGCTGCACGGGGCGTACCGCCATATAGTCACCGGCCAGAAGCGTCGGCGCCATCGCACTTGCGGGGATCCAGAAGGGCATCCAGATGACGCGGGCAATGATAAGGGCTGCCGGAAGCAGGACCAAGAGCGCTCCGAGCAGGTAGAGTGGCGCAAGCAGGAGGTGACGCGGGCGCGCCCCGGTTCCGGCCCCACGCGTCTCGGTCATTCCACCGCCTTGAAGAACCGGTCGGACCGCCATGTCCAGAAG
>NZ_JBARVQ010000399.1:0-2073 GCF_049646345.1 Albidovulum sp.
CCGATGCCCTCGGCGCAGGTGAAATCCGCCGTGCTGCTGGCCGGGCTGAATGCGCCGGGCCAGACGGTGGTCATCGAAAAGGAAGCGACCCGCGATCACACCGAGCGCATGTTGGCCGGTTTCGGGGCAGAACTGAGCGTCGAGGAAACTGCAGAGGCCGTGTCATTACGCTGACCGGCCAGCCCGAGTTGCGCCCGCAAAGCGTTGCGGTGCCGCGCGATCCTTCCTCTGCCGCTTTTCCTGTCTGTGCTGCGCTGATCGTCGAAGGGTCAGAGATCACGGTGCCCGGTGTCAGCCAGAACCTGACCCGCAACGGTATCTATATAACGCTGGTTGAGATGGGCGCCGATATCGCCTTTGAAAACCCGCGAGAGGAAGGGGGGGAACCGGTCGCTGATTTGCGTGTGAAGTTTTCCACCCTCAAAGGCGTCGAGGTTCCGCCGGAACGCGCGGCGAGCATGATCGATGAATATCCGGTTCTGTCGGTGGTTGCCGCCTTTGCCGAGGGCAAGACCGTGATGAAGGGCGTAAAGGAACTGCGGGTCAAGGAAAGCGACCGGATCGATGCAATGGCGCGCGGGCTCGAGGCCAACGGTGTGAAGATCGAAGAGGACGAAGACACGCTGATCGTGCACGGGATGGGGCCGGGTGGCGTGCCGGGCGGGGGCACCTGCGCGACGCATCTCGACCACCGCATAGCGATGAGTTTTCTTGTGCTTGGCATGGCCGCAAACAAGCCGGTCTGCATCGACGATGCCGGGCCTGTTTCAACGTCCTTTCCGGTGTTCGAGCCGTTGATGATGCGGCTGGGCGCGCAGCTGGTTCGGGGGAACAGGTGAGCGCGGCTTATCTCGGGACATGGCGGCTGGTACCGGAACTGTCGCATTACGACGCGGGCGGTCCGCCGGAAGGCGGCAGCTACCGGATTGAGGATCGCGACGGCGTGCTGCATTTCACCATCGACTGGGTCAAGGACGCGCAGGCCATGTCGGCCAGCTACATCGGCCATGCCGACGGCACCCCGGTGACGGCGCCACATCCGGGCGTGGACGAGGCTAGCGTTCTGCACGAGGACGACCGGACCCTATCGGGCAGCGCCACCGCGGGCGGCGCCGTGATCGCGCGGACTATGCGCAGGGTTTCCACAGATGGCCGGTTGATGAGCGTGCTGCAGGAAACGGCGAACGGGCAGGGCGGTTGGCACAAAACCTTCCAGCTCTATTTCCGGCAATGATCTTTACCGTCGCCATCGATGGCCCGGCCGCTGCTGGCAAGGGCACCATTTCCAAGGCAGTGGCGACGCATTTCGGTTTTGCGCATCTCGACACGGGCCTGCTGTACCGCGCCACGGGGCGGCGGGTTCTGGCGGGGGAGGAGCCGGTTGAAGCGGCGCAGGAGTTGAGGCCAGAGGATCTCGACCGCGATGACCTGCGGACTGCCGAGGTTGCGCAGGCCGCAAGTCGTGTGGCTGCGGTTCCCGAAGTGCGGGCAGCGCTCATCGCGTTCCAGCGCGCTTTCGCGAGGCGCGAGGGCGGCGCGGTGCTGGACGGACGCGACATCGGCACTGTGATCTGCCCGGATGCCGAGGTGAAGCTTTATGTCACGGCAAGCGATGAAGTGCGCGCGGCGCGGCGCTATCTGGAACTCAGCGCCAAGGGCGCCGCGACCTCACCCGCAGAAGTTCTGGACGACCTGAGGGCCCGCGACGCCCGCGACGCCGGGCGTGATACGGCCCCGATGAAGCCAGCGCCCGATGCGCTCTTGCTAGACACGACGAACCTGTCTATAGAAGCCGCCGTTGAAGAGGCCGTCAGAGCCGTGAAACAAAAACTTGAGCAGGGTCGGCGTTAATCACCGGCCCTGATTGTTTTACGGGGTTTGCGAGCACCAAGACACCAACCCAAAGACCTGCGGAGACAACCGCATGGCCCGTATAAACGTATGAAAAGGAACTGAACACGCATGTGCGCTAAAGCAACTATGGAAGAATTCGAAGCCCTGCTGCAGGAAAGCTTCGAGATTGACACGCCCGACGAAGGGTCTGTCGTCAAAGGCAAGGTCATCGCGATCGAA
>NZ_JBARVQ010000400.1:0-4311 GCF_049646345.1 Albidovulum sp.
CCACCGAGCTGTTGCGTCTGTCGCCGACCCCGGCCAATCCGGCGAACTGGCCCGCGGGCTGGGCGGTCCTGCATCAGGGGGTGAAGACGCTGAGCGCCGAGACGACCGAGGCATGGGCGAACCCCACGCGTCGAGCGGAACTGAAGGACAATCTGCCGGCCATCATCTTCTACCTGCTGGTCGCCGGGATCCTCGTCCTGCGTGGCCCCGGCTTCATGGAGCGGATGACGACACGGCTTCTGACCGGGGTTTCGATGCGTGCGCGCAATATCGCGGCCGCCCTCGTTTCGCTTGGTCAGTTCGTGGTTCCGGTGTTGGGCACTGTCTTTCTCGTCCTTGCCATCAAGGCCAGCGGCATGACCGGCATCCGCTCTGGTGCATTGATTGATGCCTTGCCTGCGGCTGCCTTCGTGTTTTTCCTCGCCCGCTGGATCGCGAGCTGGCTTTTTCGGATTGAGGGCAGCTATGCACCGCTGGCCGAACGCGCGTCCGAGGCGCGGTTTCATGCCAATCTGATCGGCCTGGTGATGGCGGTGGAACTGTTCCGCACGGCCTTTATCACCGAGGTGCGCCCACCCCTGTCGATGGCCGCGCAGGCCGTCTGGGCCGCCCCCCTTGTCTGTATCGTCGCGGTCCTTCTCTTCCGGCTTGGCCTGCTGCTGCGCCCGCGTCCGGGCGAAGGCACCGTGGGTGCCAAGGAATTCCGCAATACGATCATGCGGCTGATCGGCACGGCCACCGTCGCCGTGTCGGTCGTGGCCCCGCTTTTGGCTGTTGTCGGCTATGTCGCGGCGGCCAATGCCTTGATCTGGCCCACGGTCGGCTCGCTTGGTCTGATCGGGCTGATCCTGCTCATGCAGCGGTTTGCGACCGACATCTACCAGTTGGCCTTCGGCAAGGGCGAGGACGGGCGCGAGGCGCTGGCGCCGGTGCTGATCGGCTTTGTGCTGACTCTGCTCGCCGTGCCGCTTTTCGCGCTTATCTGGGGTGCGCGCACGGCGGATCTGTCGGAAACCTGGACCCGGTTCAGTGGCGGCGTGTCGATCGGCGACACCCGTATTTCGCCTGCCGCGATTCTGGCGCTGATCCTGATCTTCATCCTGGGCTACGCAATCACAAGGCTGGCGCAAAGCGCCCTGCGCTCGACCATCCTGCCCCGGACCGAGTTGGAGAAGGGCGTGCAGAACGCCATCGTTTCGGGCGTCGGCTATGTCGGGATATTCCTTGCCGCCCTTGTCGCCATCACCGGGGCCGGGATCGACCTGTCGTCGCTCGCCATTGTTGCCGGTGCCCTCTCGGTCGGTATCGGTTTCGGCCTGCAGAACATCGTGCAGAACTTCGTCTCGGGCATCATCCTTCTGATCGAACGGCCGATTTCCGAAGGCGACATGATCGAGGTCAACGGTCAGTTCGGCACCGTGCGCGGCATCTCGGTCCGCTCGACCTGGATCGAGACCTTCGACCGGACCGATGTGATCGTGCCGAATGCCGATCTCGTCTCGGGCGTGGTGACGAACCTGACGCGCACCAACCTGACCGGGCGGTTGATCATTCCGGTGGGCGTGGCATACGGCACCGATACCCGCAAGGTGCAGGCGATCCTGATGGAGATTGCCGAGGCGCAGCCTCTGGTCATGGTCGATCCGGCCCCCTCGGTGCAGTTCGTGGCCTTTGGCGCGGACAGCCTGAATTTTGAGATCCGGGCGATCTTGTCGGACGTCAACTTCAAGCTCGACGTGCAGACCGAGATCCTGCATCAGATCAACGAACGCTTCACCGCGGACGGGATCGAGATCCCCTTCGCGCAGCGCGACCTCTGGATCCGCAACCCTGAGGATCTGACCGGCCGCAAGAAGACGCAGCCCAAACCATCATCCGCCCCGGAACCTGCGCGTGACCATGACGGTGACGACCTGAGCGGGGTACACAACGATCCAGATGCCGAAGGGGATGAGGTATGACAGACCTTCTGTTCCGCGATGCCTATCTGCGTGAGGCGCCCGCACGCGTGACCGGCCACAGCGAACAGGGCGGGCTGATCGTCGATGCGAGCCTCTTTTATCCGAACGGCGGTGGCCAGCCCGGCGATGGCGGCCATCTCGACTGGTCCGGCGGGCGAATGACAATCGCGACGGCGGTGAAGGGTGACGCCGGTTCGGTGGTGCTCGTGCCCGAGGCCGGGCAGGCGCTGCCGCCGGTCGGCGCAGAGGTGACCCAGCATCTCGACTGGGAACGTCGCTATCGTCATATGCGGGTTCATACCGCCTTGCACCTGCTCTCGGTCGTGATCCCGCTGCCGGTCACCGGCGGTCAGATCGGCACTGAGAAGGGCAGGCTCGATTTCGACATGCCCGAGCCGCCCGCGGATGTCGCGGCACTGGAAGCGGAACTGAATGCCCTCATCGCCCGCGACCTGCCGGTGATCGATGACTGGATCACCGATACCGAGCTTGAGGCCAATCCCGGTCTGGTGAAGACCATGTCGGTGAAGCCACCGATGGGGCAGGGCAGGGTGCGGCTGGTGCGGATCGGGCAGGGCACCGACCAGATCGACCTGCAACCCTGCGGCGGCACCCATGTGGCCCGGACGGGTGAGATCGGGCCGGTCACCTTGGGCAAGATTGAGAAAAAGGGCCGCCAGAACCGCCGGGTGAGCCTGCTTTTGATGGCGTGACGCTGGCCGTTCAAGTGGCGTCCTGGTTCGAGAGTCCGCTTCGTGCCCTTTGCGGATGAGGTGGGTGGCTCCTGCTCCAGCGGCATCGCATGCGCCAAAATTCAGTTGTGATTGACTGCTAGGAAATGAACCACCCAAGGACAGTAAAGATCGTCGGCCTTGATCTGGCCAGGGATGTATTTCAAGCGCACGGCATTTCGGAGAATGGCCGGGTTGTTTTCAACAAAGCCATCAAGCGCGCGAAGCTGCTGGCCTTCTTTGAGACGCTCCCACCATGCGTCGTCGGAATGGAGGCCTGTGGGTCATCGCATCATTGGGGGCGCCAGCTGCGCAGGCTTGGCCAAGATGTGAAGCTGATGCCGGCTAGCTACGTCAAGCCGTATGTGAAGTGCGGCAAGAACGACGCCGTTGATGCTGAGGCGATCTGTGAAGCCGTTCGGCGCCCGACCATGCGGTTTGTCGAGATCAAGACGGAGGAACAGCAAGCCATCCTCTCGATCCATCGCACACGGGATCTGGCGGTTCGGCAGCGCACGCAGATGGCCAACATGATCCGCAGTCTCTCGCGCGAGTTCGGGCATATCCTGCCCATCGGCATCGAAGCGGTGACGGCCTTTGCAAAGTGCCACCTTGACGGTGATCATCCTGACATGCCGGAGATCGCGAACGGTATGCTGGGCATTCAGTGCTATCAGTTCATCGGCCTGAACGAACGCATCGAAGGCTATTCCAGGATGATCGAACAACACGCCCTGCTGAGTGCCGACGCCCGCAGATTGATGCGCATGCCTGGCATCGGCCCGATCACGGCCTCAGCGATTATCGCCACGATCGGGGACGCGCATCAATTCCGGACCGGCCGCGATCTGGCCGCATGGTTGGGGCTCACCCCGCTCAACAAGTCGAGCGGCGGCAAGGAACGTCTGGGCAAGATCACAAAGCAGGGTGATCGCTACATTCGCAAGCTGCTGGTCGTGGGCATGACGTCCCGCGCCGTGATGGCGAAGCGTTCGCCGGAAAAGGTCGATCTCTGGACGGCGAAGATCATCGCCGACAAACCCTTCCGATTGGCGACAACCGCCATGGCCAACAAGGCCGCCCGCGCCATCTGGGCGATGCTCACGAAGAAACAGGAATACCGGCAGCCGACGGTCTGACCGCCAGCGGCCCACGAGATGCAAGACGTTGAAGTGATGATGCGGAATTAAGTCAACCAAGAGCAAGGACACTCCGGGAATGGCAGCGGCCCTCTTCTAAGGCCGATAAGCCGATTGGAACCTCGCTTGCGGAATTCATCCATTGCCCGGCAGGGCATTGCGCAGCAATGTCCCGAGAGGGAGGGCCAGCGGAACACTACCGCACGAACAGGCCGGACAGACGACGGTACTGACAATATGACCGCAAACATCGCAAGAAAACTCTTGCAATGCAGGAGCCACCCACAGACGCCGTTGGACCTGCCGTTAGGATGCTGCGGTCGCTGCCCGCATTCCCGACATTCGCCGCAGATGCGAAGTTGTGGGTGGCCGAACTCACAGATCGCGGGACGAGGCGGTCGTTCATGCCAAATGCTCGGCCGGCGGTTCTTTGCACGTCGCGACATTGTCCGTCCGCACTCACGGCGGGCAGTGCATGCT
>NZ_JBARVQ010000401.1:0-2850 GCF_049646345.1 Albidovulum sp.
CTCTATCACCGCCATCTTGCGCCCGAGGCCTTGCGGGTGCGGGTGCTGCCAGCGCAGTTCCAGCGCATGGATCTGGTGCCTGCCGACGGTCTGGACCAGCGTCAGGCGATGGTGGCGATGCCCGCGCTGATCAAGGCCTATTTGCGCCTTGGCGGATTTGTCGGCGATGGCGCCTTCATCGACCGGGCCTTTAACACAACCGATGTCTGCCTGTTGATGGACACTGCCGCGATGAGTGCGCGCCACAAGGGCTTTTACACCCGCAAGCACGGGATGCGTGCGTGACCACCTGGCGCGATGAGATCGCGTCGGACCGCCCGCCGCTTGGCGCGCTGGGGCTGGTGCTGATCCTTTTGCGGGGTGGGGTGCTGGGGCTTGTGACATTCGGCGGGCTGGCGCTGCTGCTTCTTTGCCGTCTGGTCGAACGCCCGTTATGTGGCCTGAACCGGCCCTTTACACCCCGGATCACGCGGGGTGTCTGCCGGGCGGCCTTTCCGATCATGGGTGTTGGCTATTCGGTGCGGGGGCAGCCGATGCACCAGGTCGGCGCGGTCGTGGCCAACCATTCGTCCTGGCTCGACATCTTCGCGCTGAACGCCTGCCAGTCGGTCTATTTCGTCTCCAAGGCCGAGGTCGCGGGCTGGCCCTTCATCGGCTGGCTGGCGCGGGCGACCGGCACCGTCTTCATCGCCCGTGATCCGAAACAGGCCAAGGTCCAGCAGACCCAGTTCGAGGACCGCATCCGTGCTGGCCACAAGCTTTTGTTCTTTCCCGAAGGAACATCGACCGATGGGCTGCGTGTCCTGCCGTTCAAACCCACACTGTTTGCCGCCTTTTACAGCCACGGGCTGGAACATGTGACGGAAATTCAGCCGGTTACGGTGATCTACCATGCGCCGCCTGCGGCAGGTGCGCGCTTCTACGGCTGGTGGGGTGATATGGATTTCGGACCGCATCTGGCCAAGGTGCTTGGACTCCCCCGGCAGGGCGCGGTTGAGGTGGTGTTCCACGACCCGGTCAGCGTCGATGCCTTCGCCACCCGCAAAGAGCTTGCACAGCATTGCGAAAAGGCGGTGCGGGGCGGCCTGCGCGACGCATTGCAGAGCGATTTCATCGACTGAAACCATCCGGGGGGCAGGGTGCCCCATTGACCCGACTCATGCTTTCGCTCTATGAATTGAACACACGTTCATTTCCTTCGGGGGCCCGATGTTCACCGCATCCATGAAGTTCCATCTTGGTGATGAGATTGAAGCCCTGCGCGACATGGTCCACCGCTGGGCGCAGGAGCGGGTCAGACCGATGGCGGCTGAGATCGACCGGTCGAACGACTTCCCGGCGGAGCTTTGGCGCGAGATGGGTGATCTCGGCCTTTTGGGCATCACGGTGCCCGAGGAATATGGCGGGGTGGGGATGGGATACCTCGCCCATTGCGTCGCGGTCGAGGAAATCGCGCGGGCCTCGGCCTCGGTGTCTTTGTCCTACGGCGCGCATTCCAACCTTTGCGTCAATCAGATCAAGCTGAACGGCACGTCCGAACAGAAAGCGAAGTACCTGCCGCGACTGGTGTCCGGCGACCATGTCGGCGCGCTTGCGATGTCCGAGGCCGGGGCCGGGTCCGACGTGGTGTCGATGAAGCTGCGCGCCGAGAAGAAGAACGACCGTTTCCTCCTCAACGGCACCAAGTTCTGGATCACCAACGGCCCGGATGCGGACACGCTGGTGGTCTATGCCAAGACCGATCCCGGGGCCGGATCGAAGGGCATCACCGCCTTCCTGGTCGAGAAAGAGATGAAGGGCTTTTCGACCTCCAAACATTTCGACAAGCTTGGCATGCGCGGGTCGAACACCGCCGAACTCATTTTCGAGGATGTCGAGGTGCCGTTCGAGAATATCCTCGGCGAAGAGGGCAGGGGCGTCCGCGTCCTCATGTCCGGGCTCGATTACGAACGGGTGGTCCTTTCGGGCATCGGCACCGGTATCATGGCCGCTTGTCTCGATGAGGTCATGCCCTATGTCGCCACCCGCAAGCAGTTCGGCCAGCCCATCGGGAATTTCCAGCTGATGCAGGGCAAGATCGCTGACATGTACACCAAAATGAACTCAGCCCGCGCCTACCTTTACGAAGTGGCCCGCGCCTGTGACCGGGGCGAAGTCACGCGGCAGGATGCGGCGGCCTGCGTACTTTATGCATCCGAAGAGGCAATGAACGTGTCCCATCAGGCGGTGCAGGCAATGGGTGGTGCGGGCTTCATGAACGAGACCCCCGTCGCCCGCATCTTCCGCGACGCGAAACTGATGGAGATCGGTGCGGGGACAAGCGAGATCCGCCGGATGCTGATCGGGCGCGAGATGATGGGGGCGATGGGGTGAGAGCTTAGTATGGCATGGGTAAAAAATGATGAGACGCCCGAACGCAAACTGCATGCGTTTTCTGTGCTCGATGATGCGATGCAAGCAAGCATAAAATGGTGCAACGGACCGATTGATAAAGGCGCAGAATCCCGGGTGCTTTACGCGTGTGTAATTGCTTTGCTTAGAGCCGTCGGACAAGTTCTGCATAAGGTCGATTGTGACAGATTCCCCGAGATTCAGGATGAGGTCTCCACTAGATTTCGTTCTTGGAAGAAGGGGGAAGGACACGACGTAATTTTCAGAGAGTTCATAGAAGCGGAACGCAACTCAATTCTCAAAGAGTATGAGCTTCTTTGGAGCGAAAAGAACAAGCGAGAACTGAAATTTCGCGCGTTCAAGAATCCAGTGGTTGCCGGTGGCGAACTAAGTGGCGACTTATTCAGTGAATCCACATTTTCGGCAATTGTTGTTCCTGAGGGCGCATTGGCCGGGTAC
>NZ_JBARVQ010000402.1:0-2627 GCF_049646345.1 Albidovulum sp.
CGCTATGCGATGAATGCCAACATGATTTTCAAGTGGTTGCGTGATCCTCGGTATGCGCCGGATCCTGAAGCATTGGCCCGGCTCATCCGAGGCCTGTCTGCATGATCCCGGTTCCGGCGAACACACGGGTCTGGCTTGCAGCGGGTGTGACCGATATGCGGCGCGGGTTCACGACGCTGGCGGCCCAGGCAGAGCAGACGCTGCAGCAAGACCCGTTTGCGGGTCACATGTTTGTCTTCCGCGGCCGCCGCGGCGACCTGATCAAGATCATCTGGTGGGACGGCCAAGGGGCGTGCCTGTTCAGCAAACGGCTTGAGAAGGGTCGGTTCGTCTGGCCCTCGGCGAAGGAGGGCAAGATTGCCCTGACTGCCGCGCAGTTGGCAATGCTCATGGAGGGAATCGACTGGCGTCTGCCGCAACGCAGCTGGAAGCCGCTCAAGGCGGGATAAAGCGACGGTGATTGCCCGTGCGGGATTCCCGTAGCACCGTTGTTTTGCTATGGTCCGGTCATGTTGGACGTGGCCAAATCCCTGCCGGAAGACCCCGATGAACTGAGACAGTTCACTGCGCTGTTGCTGGCCGAGGTGAAGTCGCAGGCGGTCCTGATCGAGAAGCTGCGGCACCAGTTGGCGGGTCATCGCAATCACCGGTTTGGGTCGTCGTCAGAAAGTATCGAGCAGCTTCAACTGGCGCTGGAAACGAGCGAGATCGCCGTTGCAAAGATGACGGCAAAGCTGCGACTTCCCGATGAAGAGCCGAAGGACAAGCCGAAGCGTCGGCCAATCCCCGATCACATCCCACGCATGGAAGTCGAACTGACGACTGGCAACGACGATTGCACCCATTGCGGTGGCGCACTGCGTCGTCTGGGCGAGGATGTGACCGAAGAGTTGGAATACGTTCCGGGACGGTTCATCGTGAACCGCATCGTGCGGCCACGCATGGCGTGCTCGGGCTGCGATGGCTTCACACAAGCGCCGTTGCCATCGCGCCCCATCGAACGCGGGCGTCCTGGTCCTGGCCTGCTGGCGCGTGTTCTGGTCAACAAATATGCGGATCATTTGCCGCTCTATCGGCAAAGTGGCATCTTTGAGCGCGATGGGATCGACATTGACCGTTCAACGCTGGCCGACTGGGTCGGCAAGTCCACGGCGCTGCTGGAACCGCTCGCGGATGCCATCGGGCGGCATGTTCTGGCCGGGCGGGCAATCTTCGCAGACGACACGCCGGTGAACATGCTGGCGCCTGGCACCGGCAAGACAGCGACGGCACGTCTGTGGGCTTACGGGCGGGATGAACGGTCGTGGGGCAGCGATGCACCACCGGCAAGTTGGTATCAGTTCTCACCGGATCGCAAAGGGCAGCATCCCAAAGATCACCTAGCAAGTTATCAAGGCTGGATGCATGCGGATGGCTATGCCGGGTTCGAAGATCTCTACCGCTCGGGCGATATCCACGAGGTCGCTTGCATGGCGCATGTCAGACGGAAATTTGTGGATGTTCACCGCGCTCAAGGTTCCGCCATCGCCGACGAGGTCATCAAGCGCATCGCTCAACTCTATGCGATCGAGAAGGAAGCTCGTGGATCGCCGCCGGACCGACGTGTCGATATCCGGCAAGGCAAAGCAAAACCGATCTTCGACGATCTGGAAGTCTGGCTATACGCCCAACTGCCCAACATCTCTGGCAAATCGCCGCTGGCGGCCGCGATCCGCTATGCCCTGACCCGCATGGCACGGCTCCGGCCCTATCTCGATCACGGTATCTTGGAACTCGACAACAACACGGCCGAGCGCGCGATGCGCTCCATCGCCATCGGCCGGAAAAATTATCTCTTCGTGGGCTCGCAGACCGGCGGAAAGGCCGCCGCAATCGCCTACACCTTGATCGAAACCGCCAAACTGAACAGCATTGATCCGCAGGCCTGGCTAGCCGACACACTTGCACGCATCCCTGACTACAAGATCAACCGGGTCGACGATCTCCTGCCGTGGAAAACCGCTCCGTAGGGCGGTCAGACTGGACGCTAACTCTCGATGAGCGGCAAGGGCAACTGTTATGACAACGCGGCTGTCGAGACGTTCTTCAACACCATCAAAGCAGAACTGATCTGGCGACGGTCATGGGAAACACGGCGGCAGGCCGAGATGGCAATCTTCGAATACATCAACGGCTTCTACAATTCGCGCCGTCGCCACTCAGCACTGGGCTGGAAAAGCCCTGTCGCCTTCGAGCGATAGGTGCCCTAAACGAGCACTTGGGGCGGCACAAAAGCGCGACAGGTCCATCCATGTCACGGTCATAGGCGAAGTCAGCCTTGTCAAACTGACCGCGTGCAGCGGCATTTGATGTCATGGGCTTGGGGACAACAACCGAGATGCCAGCATCTTCGCTGGCGACAATTTCCTCGCCTTTGTAATAACCTTTGTCCGCGATTTCTGTGAGCTGATCTGTCGTCATTTCATCTTGTGCTGCCACGGCCATCATCGACAAGGCATCCCGGTCGAATCCAAACATCGTAACCTCGTGCGCAACGATAAGATGGTTGTCAGCCTCGACCGCCGTCTGGACGTTATAGCCGACAATGCGTGGCATCCGCGCCGTCGTGGCCATGGACCGGGCATCGG
>NZ_JBARVQ010000403.1:0-4356 GCF_049646345.1 Albidovulum sp.
CAACCCGTCAGGCGCTGGTCAGCATCGAACAAGAGGTGCTTTTCTCGGCGGTATCGGCCTATTTCGGCGTGCGCAGCGCGCTGGAAAACGTGGCGATCAATGAAAACTCGGTCCGTGTCCTCGACGAAACGCTGCGGGCAACGCAGGATCAGTTCGATGTCGGTGAGGTCACGCGCACCGACGTGGCCCAGGCCGAAGCACGGCTCGCCGCGGCCCGCGCCTCGCTCGCCGCAGCACAGGGACAGCTGTCCGCCGCGCGCGAGGCCTACAAGGCCGCGACCGGACGTTACCCTGCCGCGCTTGCCGGCGCCCCGACGCCGCCCGCGCTGCCTGCATCGCTCGATGCCGCCCGGTCGATCGCCCAGCGATCCCATCCGCAGATCCGTCAGGCCCAGCATCAGGCCACAGCGGCCGACCTTGGCATCGCCCGTGCGGCCGCCGAACGCATGCCGACGCTCAACGGCACCGCGAATTTCAGCATCCAGGAAAACGGCCCCAACACCTCGACGCTCGGGTTGCAGATGCGTCAGACGATCTATTCCGGCGGGGCGCTGTCTGCGCTGCATCGCAAGGCCATCGCAAACCGCGATTCTGCCCGTTCCTCGCTTCTGCAATCCAGCGTCATCGTCGGTCAGAATGTCGGCCGGACCTGGGCCGATATCGAAGTATCCCGCGCCCAGATCGTCGCCACGGAACGCCAGATCACGGCGGCGACCATCGCCTATGAAGGCGTGCAGGAAGAGGCCAAGCTGGGCGCCAGGACGACGCTTGACGTACTTGATGCCGAACAGGCCCTGCTTGACGCCCGAGCAAGCCGCATCACCGCCGAGGCCAATCTGCAGGTCGCGATATATGCGCTCATGTCGTCCATGGGGCTGTTGACGGCGGACTATCTGAACCTTGGGGTTCCGATCTACGATCCGGAAGCGTACTATAACGCTGTCAAAGACGCACCGGTCACCTCGGTTCAGGGCGAAAACCTTGATCGGGTGCTCAAGGCGATCGGTAAGAACTGAACTTTCTCGAAGGTTGTCCGCAGGCTTTCTGCAGCCTAGACTGCCTGATACGCGAGGATGAGGAAACGGCATGTCTGACCGGTCGTCGAACATGGAAATCCAGGATGTACTATCATCGATCCGCCGACTTGTGTCGGAGGACAAGTCCCCACAGGCCGCACTGAAAACAGAGCAACCGAACACCTCCCCATCCGAGGATGATCAGCCGGGAAAACTGGTCCTGACCCCGGCGCATCGGGTTCAGGATGGTGAGGCTGCGGCGGAAGGCGATGCAGCTAAGGTCGCGGATGGCGCATCGCTGGAAGAGACCATCGCCGAGCTGGAAGCCGCAGTCGCCAGCGCAGGCGGGGATTTTGAACCGGACGGGAGCGAGGTTCAGAAAGCCGACACCGCAGATGCAGATCCCGATCTGGAGCGGGCATTCGAACACAGTTTCGCGGTCGATGTGGCCGCCGAAGAAGAACAGGACAGCGCCCTGTCCCAACCGGTCACCTCCGGTCAGGTGGATGAAGGCGACGATACGCTCGACGCCGACCCCGCGCCGGAATCAACCGAGGATCCGGACGATACGGAAAATGAGATGGCGTCGGATGATAGCATATCCGATCCCGCATCCAAGGCGGATGATTCTCAACCGGATCCCGATACCAGTGACACCCCCGCTGCCGTCGATATGCCCTCACCGGCGCAGCTTGACGCTCTGATCGCCGCTGAAACCGCAGCAGCAGCCGGGGCGGCCTTTGCGGCACGCAGATTGAACCTCGGCGCTGGCGACCTTGCTCGGAGCGGTGGTGCACCTTGGGCGCGGACCGACGCGCCCGAACGGGAAGACAGTGCCACACCAGACGGCCCCGTGCCGCTGGGCGAACAAACCCATGCCGCGAAGACCATCGATATCGAGGCAGAAGCCGACGCCCAGATCCTGCGCGAGATCGTTGCCGATATCGTCAGGCAGGAATTGCAGGGACCGCTCGGAGAGCGCATCACCCGCAGCGTGCGCATGCTCGTCCGTCGCGAGATCAACCGCGCATTGGAAAGCCGCGACTTCGAATAAAGTGTTGTGTGCGTTTCGCACAAAACCAGTGATCCCGATTTCGCGTGAAACGCTTTCGCGCCGTCACGGCCACCGATCCTGGCAATTGGCAATAAAAAACGCGCCCCGTTGGGGCGCGGTTTCATATAGCGCGCTTACGCCCGAATTCAGGCGGCTTCAGCCTCTTCGGCAGCGTGGCGGCGTTCGCTTTCCTCGCGCGACAGCGCAACAGAGGTACGAACACCCTTGCCCACAAATTCCATAAGTCCCTTCACGACCCGCTCGTTCGGATCGATCCCGGCACAGGACAACACCTCACGGCCATCGCGTGACCGCGCCCAGCGAGCGATCTGCTCAGGCCCGTTGCCATACTTCTTGTCGTCGGCAATCGCATCATCCAGTGCTGCAAGAACCACAGCCGCGAAGAGTTTACGCGACCTCTGGCCTTGCTCGTAGTTGAATGCGGTGCCGTCCACGAAATCGCGCATCTTCCAGTTTCCGTTCTTATTGCTCTTGCGTTTTCCGGCGTCCTGCTGTCTATGGCAAAACGCTGCTGATTCGGTATTCCCCTTTTCGAATAACTGCCATGCGTATAGAGCATAGCTTCGGCAAAAGACACACTTTATCTAGTTAGCTTGCCACGAACCTGCCCGGCATATATAGGTGCCGACCAATTCCTTTCAACCTTCCGATAAGGTTCGGTCAGATGCCCAAGATCAACGGCAATGAAATCCGCCCCGGCAATGTGCTGGAGCATGACGGAGGCCTCTGGGCCGCCGTGAAGGTCAACCACGTCAAACCCGGCAAGGGCGGCGCTTTTGCCCAGGTGGAACTGAAGAATCTGCGCGACGGGCGCAAGCTGAACGAACGCTTCCGGTCGGAAGACAAGGTGGAACGTGTACGTCTGGACCAGAAGGACCAGCAGTTCCTCTATGAAAACGACGGCATGCTGGTTTTCATGGACAACGAGACCTTCGAACAGATCGAACTGCCCGCCGATCTGCTCGGTGACCGCCGTCCGTTCCTGCAGGACGGCATGGTCGCGACGATCGAATATTACGGCGAAGAGGCGCTGTCGATGCAACTGCCGCAGAAGGTAGTCTGCAAGGTGGTGGAGACCGAGCCGGTGGTGAAGGGTCAGACCGCCGCCAACAGCTACAAACCAGCGATCCTCGATAATGGCGTGCGCATCATGGTGCCGCCCTTCGTCGGTCAGGACGAGGACATCATCGTCCACACCGAACTCATGGAATATTCAGAACGCGCCTGATCCGGGCTCATGTTGACAGACAGACCGCCGGCCCTGTGCCGGCGGTGTTTTTGTGTCATGTCGGATTTGTGGTGGGCGACTTCCAGGGCAGAGCTGCCGCTCTAAAGATGCACCAATGCCCGAAACGCTATAGGCGCGCGCAGCCGGGATAGCTTCCGACCACGCCTGGGTGGGCGCGGCCCGGCTGTCAACGACCGCAAAGGCTTGTACCCCGATCAGCACAGCTGCACGAAACGACCAAACAGTTCGGCCAGCCCGGCCCGGAGGGAACCGACCGAACCGGGATGCAAAACGACATTTCGCCCCCGGCGAATGTCGCCATGGCTACTTTCCCCGAATGTCACCCTGCCCCTAGTATTGTGGGAGACGCGCGGAATTTGGGGAGACGAAGATGACGGGTCAGGACGTAACCGCAAGGGTAAGACATGGCGGACGCGAGGCGCGGCGGCGCGAGCGGTCGCACAAGGCGACAGGTCTCGGGCGGCCCTATATCGTACGGAACATTCCGACCTACGATGTCCTCTCGGAAGAAAACCTTGAAAAGATCGAGGCGGCGGCCGACCGTATCCTTGCCGAGACCGGGATCGAGTTTCGCGACGATGATGAGGTGCTGGCCTACTGGAAACAGGCCGGAGCCAAGGTCGACAACACGCTGGTGAAATTCGAACCCGGCATGCTGCGCGAGATCCTGAAATCCGCGCCCTCGGAATTCACCCAACACGCCCGCAACCCGGAGAACTCCGCCCGGATCGGCGGCAGAAACGTCGTCTTCGCCCCCGCCTATGGCTCTCCCTTCGTGATGGATCTCGACCGCGGCCGCCGCTTCGGCACGATTCAGGATTTCGAGAATTTCATCAAGCTGGCGCAATCCTCGCCCTGGTTCCACCATTCCGGCGGCACGATCTGCGAACCGACCGATGTGCCGGTGAACAAGCGCCATCTCGACATGGTCTATTCGCATCTGCGCTATTCCGACCGGCCTTTCCTCGGTTCGGTCACGGCCGAGGAGCGGAGCGAAGACAGCATCGACATGGCGC
>NZ_JBARVQ010000404.1:0-14169 GCF_049646345.1 Albidovulum sp.
CTCCATTGCAGATACCAGCTTGAATCACACGCAGCGCGCGATGTGAATCCCTTTTGTCAACACGGCCTAACTTCGCCCGCCTCCCAATCACGGAAAGAATCGCGTTCGAACTTGCCGCGAATGGCCAGTTCCCGTATTAAACGGCGCTCAGTTCGCCGCCCCCTCCGCTTCCGGTTCGGTCAACGCGCCGTCGGTCCATGTGCCGGACGCGACCTCGCCCGAAGCATAGCGCATGACACCCTGTCCCTGGCGCTTGCCTGCGGCGAAGCTGCCCTCATAGACGTCGCCATTGGCATAGGTCGCCACCCCGTCGCCGTCGATCTCGCCCGCCTTCCAGCCGCCGGAATAGCGGAAGCCGTCAGGCATCACGATTTCGCCTGTCCCGTGACGCTGGCCGCCTTCAAACGCACCGGTATAGACGGTGCCATCGGCGTAGGTCGCAACCCCCTGACCGCCGCGCTGACCGTCCTGCCAGTCGCCGGTATAGGAATAGCCGTCAGGATAGGTCATCGTGCCTTTCCCGTGGTTCTTGCCCGCTTTGAAGCTTCCTTCATAGACCAGCCCGTTGGCATAGCGCGCGACCCCGGCCCCGTCGATCACGCCATCCTTCCACTGGCCTTCATAGGTGGCACCGTCAGGATAGGTGATCTTGCCCTGGCCGTTGGCCAGATCGGTCGCGAATTGACCCTCATAGACCGAGCCGTCCGGATAGGTGACACTGCCTGTGCCCTCGATCCGCCCCTCGACCCAGTCACCATCATAGACATAGCCGTCCGCGCCCCGGAAGGCGCCCTTGCCGTGGCGCTGATCGGCCGCGAACTCGCCTTCATAGACATCGCCGTTGGAATAGGTGACCTTGCCCGGCCCCTGCCGTTTGCCCGCAGCAAAGCGGCCTTCGTAGACATCGCCATTCGGCTGGGTCAGCGTGCCGTCACCGCTCATCTCGCCCCCGGCCCAGGTGCCTTCATAGGTCAGTCCGTCGGGCAGGGCCAGCTTGCCCTGACCGGCGCGCTGGCCACGCAGCATGTCACCCTCATAGGTGGCGCCATCGGGATAGGTGATCTTGCCCTTGCCTTCCTTGACCCCGTCGACCCAGTCGCCGTCATAAGTATAGCCCCCCGGCGTTTCCATCCGGCCCGTGCCGTGATGCAGCGCCTTGCGAAAGCCGCCGGTATAGGTCGATCCGTTCTCATAGGACGCGGTGCCCTGGCCCTCGATCTCGCCCTCGGCCCAGTCGCCCTCATAGACGCCGCCATCGGCAAAGGTGATCTTGCCCTTGCCATGCGGCTTGCCCATGACGAACTGGCCTTCGTAGACCGACCCGTTCGGATAGCGCGCAGTGCCTGTGCCAAGGATCTCGCCCTCGACCCAGTCGCCCTCATAGACATAGCCGTTCGGCAGCTGGTAGGTGCCACGGCCGTGCTGCTTGCCGTCCTTGAACGTGCCCTCGTAGATGCCGCCGTCTTCGTATTCCTTGGTCTGGACCTCCTGCGCCAAAGCAGGTCCGGCAGCAAGAGCCATCACCAGTGCGAGCGCTGTCCGAATTCCCGAGCCACCGTTTCCCGTCATGGTCTGCCTCTCTTCCCAATCGTCCTTCGGGTTTCATGGCCGCTCTGGTCGCCTGATCTTCGCGTCCGCCGCCCGGTCCCATGTCCTGTCGCTTGGGGCTGAGCCTAGTAGCCGTGCAGCGCCCTGACAAGTCATCCAAACAGGCGGAAAGCGACTGATTGCCAAGGGGCAATGGCTTTTCCCCGGGCCGGGGTCTGCTAAGAGGGGGGAAACCATATGGAACCTGCCGATGTCCGAGACCTTTCGCCTGACCCTTGCCCAGCTCAACCCGACCGTTGGCGCGCTGACTGAGAATGCGGCCAGGGCCCGCGCCGCCTGGGAAGAAGGCCGCGCAGCCGGGGCGGATATGGTCGCGCTGACCGAAATGTTCATCACTGGCTATCAGACGCAGGATCTGGTGCTGAAACCCGCCTTCGTGGCCGACGCGATGGCCGAGATCGAGCGGCTGGCCGAAGCCTGCGCAGATGGCCCGGCTTTGGGCATCGGCGGCCCTTACCGCGATGAAAGCGGTCTCTATAACGCCTACTACGTGCTGAAAGACGGCAAGGTCGCGGCCCGCATCCTGAAGCACCATCTGCCGAATGAGACGGTCTTTGATGAAGAACGGCTTTTTGTCTCGGCCCCGATCAACGGTCCCTATCAGGTCGGCCCCGTCCGCATCGGAACCCCGATCTGCGAGGATGCCTGGTATGACGATGTGACCGAGACGCTGGCCGAAACCGGGGCCGAGATCCTGCTCGTGCCGAACGGCTCGCCCTATTACCGCAACAAATACGAGGTGCGGGTGAACGTGATGGTCGCGCGGGTGATCGAGACGGGGCTGCCTCTCGTCTATCTCAACATGGTCGGCGGGCAGGACGATCAGGTCTTTGACGGCGGCAGTTTCGTACTGAACCCCGGCGCGGAACTGGCGCTGCAGATGCCGGTCTTTGACGCGTGCATCCGGCATGTGGATTTCGAGCGTGGCGAAACGGGCTGGCAAGCTGTCCGCACCGAACTCGACGCGCGGCCCGATGAATGGGAACAGGATTACCGCGCCATGGTGCAGGGCCTGCGCGACTATCTGGGCAAGACCGGGTTCGGCAAAGTGCTGCTGGGTCTGTCGGGCGGCGTGGATTCAGCACTTGTTGCCACCATCGCCGCCGATGCGGTGGGGCCCGAAAACCTCCGCTGTGTCATGCTGCCCTCGGAATATACCTCGGCCCATTCGCTCGAGGATGCCGGCAGCGTCGCAAAGGCCTTGGGTTGCCGGCTGGATACGGTGCCGATCTCGGGCCCGCGCGCGGCGGTGACTGAGGCACTGGGGCCCTTGTTCGAGGGGACCGCTCCGAGTCTGACGGAGGAAAACATTCAGTCGCGGCTGCGTGGGCTTCTGCTGATGGCGCTCTCGAACAAATTCGGCGAGATGCTGTTGACTACGGGCAACAAGTCCGAGGTGGCAGTTGGTTATGCCACGATCTACGGCGATATGGCGGGGGGCTATAACCCCTTGAAAGACCTCTACAAGATGCGGGTGTTCGAAACCTGCCACTGGCGCAATGCCAATCACCGGCCGTGGATGATGGGCCCGGCGGGCGAGGTCATTCCGCCGCGGGTGATCGACAAGCCGCCCTCGGCCGAACTGCGCCCCGATCAGAAGGACGAAGATAGCCTGCCACCCTATGCGGTGCTTGACGCGGTGCTCGAACGGCTGGTCGACCGCGACCAGTCTGTGGCCGAAGTGGTCGCAGCGGGGTTCGACCGCGACATAGTGAAGAAGGTCGAAAGCCTGATCTACCTGTCCGAATACAAGCGCTTTCAATCGGCGCCGGGGCCACGCCTGACCCGCAAGGCCTTCTGGCTCGACCGGCGCTATCCGATTGTCAACCGCTGGCGCGACGGAGGCTGACTGGAGGGCAGGCGGACCTGTTCGTTTTGGAGATCTCACCCCGAAAACACAATCTAAAGCTGCATTTTGTTGCCTGAATACTATATCAGGTATCCCGCACACTGTTTTGCACAAAGGGAAAGCGATGAGTATTGAAGCCTCGACAGGATTGTTCGCCGTTTTGACAGTGTATTTCATAGAGTACCTTCCTGACGCACAATGGGCAGTTTGGACCCTTTGTGCGGTTTGGGGGGCACTGGCCTATTCAACGCTCTTGAGTGCGGACACAAAGGGCATGATCAAGGTTCAAAATTTTTTTGCAGCGCCTGCCGTGGTCGCCGGAGGTGTGGCAAGTTTTCTGCTCGCGCAGGGTGCGCCAACCAATATCGCAGTCATGTATCTGACCGCATTGTTTGCGTTGTTCATGCAGGGAAACCTCGCGGCGTTTTCGCTCTTCGGGCTACGTGTTCTCGCGATGGATCGTACGGTGCATGCGAAGATCAGAAGACGCCTCGCCGCACATGCAGCCTTTTTTGTTGCGTGGCTCCTTGTCAGTCTTCTTGTCGTGGAAGTGTTACATTTGGCAGCTTCCGGTGCGCTTCCGTAGCCACGTCTGGCGCTGCTCAAGGCGGCACGCATGATACCCTCACAACGTCTGCTGGAGGGCGTCAGACAAATCGCACGGCCACATCCGCGGGTCGTAACGAAAAGGATTACGGCCCGCGGATGCCCGTTCAGCCCAGCATCAGCTGGTACGAGGACGGCACATAGCGGAAGCCGTCGCCATCGGCCTCGACAAACCCGGTGGCGGGGAAGGGCATGTGATAGCCGATGAAGGGCAGCCGGTCGGCGGCGATCATGCCCAGCATCTTGCGCCGTGTGGCGGCGGCGGCGGCTTTGTCCATGTCGAACTTTACTTCCCAGTCGGGTTTGGCCAGCGACCAGACATAATGGTTCGCGGTGTCGGCGATCAGCACCAGCCCCTTGCCGCCACTTTCGATCATGTAGCCCATATGGCCCGGCGTGTGGCCGTGGGCGGCGATCGCGGTGATGCCGGATGTAACGCTGCCACCATCATTGAGGAAGGTCATCTTGTCATTGAGCGGTTTGACCTTGCCGTCGAAGCCTTCATTGCCCGCTGCCGACCAGTGATTGTGCTCAGTCGCACCTGTCACGTAGCTTGCATTGGGGAACGTGTCGCCTGCATCCGAGTTCAGCCCGCCGATATGATCGCCATGCATATGGGTGATGACGACCTTATCGACCTGATCGGGCGTGTATCCGGCTGCGGCCAATGCCGCCGTGATGCCTTCGGCATTCAGACCAGTGTCGAAAAGCACCAGTTCTTCGCCGGTATTTACCACCGTGGGCGTGAAAAAGAATTGCGCCGCATTGATCGGCAGATGGGCTGCATCCGAGACGGCAGCAAAGTCTTCTGCACTCACATTCATGCCGAAGATTGATTGCGGCTCTTCCACGGCCCGCGTCCCGGCCAGAAGCGTCGTCACCTCAAAATCGCCATGCTTGAAGCGGCTGAAGAGCGGCGCGGCCATGCCCTTCATCTCAGCCTTTGCGCGGGCAGGCGCGGCAGAAAGGGCAACAAGCGGCGCGGCGGCCCCGGCCATAAGCGCGTGGCGGCGGGTAAGATTGGTGGTCATGGCAGCCTCCCTGAAGTGTTCTGGAAAGCCTAAGCGACGCTGGTCAGCAGTGCTGATCACATTCTTGTGTTAACGGACCGCTCTGACGGTAAGGCCGGGGAGGTGCGAAATGCGATACTGCTGCTGGGGCCAAGACCGTAGCGCAGGCATATCCCGATCATCACGAGGCTGATGATCAGCCAGAGACCGCCCCAGAGAACCGTTGCCCCGCCATAGTACTCGGCCAGCATGCGCGCGTCCGACCGCAGGCCGGACCTAGCGATTGTGTCGGACCAGATGTCGTAGGGAACATAGATCAGGCTGGTCAGCCCAATGACGCGAAGCATAAGGTCGTTTGCGGCCCTGCCCAACCAAGCGGCACTTGCCAGCATGGCGACACCGCCGATGCCGCCGAAGATCAGTGGAAAGGGTGTGCGGAAGTAGAGTGCAGTGACAGCAAGCAGAAGAACGCCGAGCGCCGCCATGAAAACCCGGTCGGCACGGGTGCGAACCGCGAGCATGAAAAGCGCCATGCCGATGAAGAGCGAGCCAAGATAGCCCGCCGACCAGATGACAAAGGGATTGCCGCCGCGCGACAGGACATGACCGCTCTGATCGCCCGCGATCGTAAATTCCTCGACCGTTCCGCCGGTCGCGACGGCGGCGGCTGCGTGCGACAGTTCATGCAGGAAGACGGTGAGGATCTTCAGCGGCAGCGCGGCATAGGTGTTCCAGTGGAGAAAGACCAAAGCCGTCAGCGCGACAAGCTGCCAGTGATCCCTGAACCGGGACAGCAAGCGAGCGGGGCGAGTCACTCCCACCAGCGGTCGATCCGGGCGATATCCTCGTCCGACCAGCCGAAATGGTGGGCGAGTTCATGGACCATTATATGGGCGACCAGCTGGCCGAGCGAGACATTGCCGCGTTCCGCCCATTCGTCGAGGATCGGGCGGCGGAAAAGCCAGATCGTATCGGGCCGGTCAACGACATCCATCACCGATTTCTCGGTCATCGGAATGCCGTCATAAAGCCCGGTCAGTTCGAACGGGTTTTCGATATTCATATCGTCGAGGAAATCCTCCGGCGGAAACTCCTCGATCCGAACCATGACGTTGCGGGCAGGGGCCGCGAACTCTGCGGGCAGGTCCGCGACGGTTGCCCGCGCCATCTGTTCGATTGTGAAAAGGTCGGGCGCGGTGCGCCCCAGCCAGTCATTCATACGTGTCTCCTAACCCCTCCTCATATGGACAAAATGCGCGTCCTGTGAAAGAGGGGGCGCGACAGGAGACCATTCCATGACCGTGACCCGTTTCGCCCCGTCGCCCACCGGCTATATCCATGTGGGCAACCTGCGCACCGCGCTGATGAACTACCTGATCGCCCGCAAGACCGGCGGCACCTTCATCCTGCGTCTGGATGACACCGATCAGGAACGCTCAAAGCAGGAATATGTCGACGGGATCAAAGAGGACCTCGAATGGCTGGGCCTGACCTGGGACCGGGTGGAGCGTCAGTCCGAGCGGCTGGGGCGCTACGCCGAGGTGGCCAGCGAATTGCGTGCTTCGGGTGACCTTTACGAGGTGTTCGAGACGCCGACCGAGTTGGACCTGAAGCGCAAGAAGCTGCTGAACATGGGCAAGCCGCCGGTCTATGACCGCGCCGGGCTCGGCCTGTCGGCGGAAGAGAAAGACAAGCTGCGCGCCGAGCGCGACGGGTACTGGCGCTTCCGGCTGGACCAGCAACGCACCGAATGGACCGACGGCATTCTCGGCGATGTGTCGATCGATACCGCGTCCGTGTCGGACCCGGTGCTGATCCGCGCCGACGGTCAGGTGCTTTATACTTTCGCGTCCTCCGTCGATGATATCGACATGGGCATCACCCATATCGTGCGCGGCGCGGACCATGTGACCAATACCGCGACCCAGGTGCAGATCATGAAGGCCATCGGCGGCACCCCGCCCGCCTTCGCGCATCATTCGCTGCTGACTGGCCCGCAGGGTGAAGGGTTGTCGAAGCGGCTTGGCACATTGTCGTTGCGTGACCTCCGGGCGCAGGGTGTGGCGAAAGAAGCGCTTCTGAGCCTGATGGTGCGGCTTGGCTCTTCGCAGCCGGTTGAGCTGATGATGTCCTTGGACGAGATTGCCGACGGGTTTGAGTTGAGCCAGTTCGGTGCCGCCCCGACCAAGTTCGATGCCGAGGATCTCTGGCCTCTGACCCGCGCCCGCAATCAGGCCTTGCCCTTCGAGGCGGTGAAGGACCGGATTGCGGCCCTCGGCGTACCAGCCGAAATGGCCGAACGCTTCTGGCGTGTTGCCTCGCAGAATATCACCAAGCTCGATGATCTTGGCGCATGGTGGGCACTTTGCCGGGATGGAGCAGAGCCGGTGATCGCCGCAGAGGACGCCGATTTCGTGGCCGAGGCGATGGCGCTTCTGCCCGCGCCGCCCTTTACCGAGGCGACCTGGGGCGAATGGACCGCAGCGGTGAAGGAAAAGACCGGCCGCAAGGGCAAGGGCCTTTTCATGCCCTTGCGCCACGCGTTGACCGGCCAGCCACACGGGCCCGAAATGGCCGATCTGATGCCGCTGCTGCAAAAGGTCCGCGCGAAGGGATGAATCCGGCAGCGGATGGCCATCCCAAAGGGATGACCCGATCCATGGTCGCGAATGTCCTGCCTCACGCCACGTCTGTCCGGCCAGCCGAACGCAAAAGAGCCTTCGCAAGCCAAAGATCGTTCCGATCCGCGCAAAGCACTTGTGGACCGGCCCGAACCAGCTGACGGCGTAGTCCCGCCGCATGATTCTGCCCGGCGAGTCGCTGACAAGACGACGCAAAGCGCGTGTAATGACCCTTATTGTTTCTCTTGCGGGGCCAATGCGGGCTTTGGGGTGCATTGTGCATGGGATAAACCTGCCAGAACAGACAAATTGTGCCGAAACAGGTGACGATCTAGCCTGCCTGCGGGATGGGGCTTTTGTGTCGGGAACGCGGACGGCATTTCCGGACGAAATCTAGGAAAAAACATGGCGATTTGGGTTGGAACCACCGGCGACGATCTGTTCCCGGGCGTGGCGGATGACAACAGCGGCAATGATGTCCTGCGCGGCGATCTGGGCAACGACACAATCTTCGGCGGGACCGGCGATGACAGGCTGGTCGGCGGGCTGGACAATGGCGCAGGTTCCAGCGGCGCGGATGAGCTGCATGGCGAGGCGGGCAATGACTATCTGATCGGCGACGATGGAGACGACATCCTTGATGGCGGTGCTGATATCGATGAAGCGGGATATGAGAAGGCAAGCCAGGCCGTTATCGTCGATCTGGTCGCGGGAACCGCGATCGCGGGCGCATACGGCACCGATACGCTGATCGGCATCGAAGGCATCCGGGGCTCGGCCTATAACGATACGATGACCGGCGACGGAGGCGACAATTTCTTTCGTGGCATGGCCGGGAATGACAGCCTCGACGGGGGGGCAGGGTTTGATTGGGCCTATTACGACCGTGATGTTTTTGCAGGCGGTGTATTTGGGGTGAGTGTGGATCTTGGGGCGGGGACTGCGACGGATGGGTTCGGGGATGCCGATACGCTGATCAGCATCGAGAACGCCCGGGGCACGTCGCTTGCCGATGTCCTGACCGGCAGCGACGGGGGCAACCATCTGCAGGGCATTGGCGGCGACGATACGCTGACGGGCGGGCTTGGCGATGACAGGCTCGATGGCGGCGCGGGTGCCGACGTTCTCGATGGCGGCCAGGGGTCGGACACGCTTCTGGGCGGGGTCGGGGATGATGCGTTGTACGGGCGGACGGGCAACGACCTGCTTGCGGGCGAGGATGGCAACGACCTCATCTGGGCGTCGCGGGGCGAGGATACGATCGACGGCGGCGATGGCGACGACCTGGTCTATGCGGGCCGCGAGAACGACCTTGTTCAGGGCGGGCTGGGCCAGGATACGCTCCGGGGCGAGCGGGGCGAGGATACGATCGACGGCGGCGACGGCAACGACCTGATCTATGGCGGGACGGAGGATGATCGTATCCTTGGCGGTGACGGCAATGACCGGATCAAGGCCGGGCGCGGCCATGACCGGGTCGATGGCGGCGCGGGCGACGACTGGATCGACGGGGAAAGGGCGGGCGATGTCCTTTACGGCAATGGCGGAAACGATGTGCTTTATGGCGCGGGCGGCTATGATAAGCTATCGGGCGGCACCGATGACGACCGGCTACATGGCGGGTCGGGCAAGGACCGGCTCTATGGCGGGTCGGGCGACGACGTGCTGAAAGGCGGGTCGGGCAAGGACCGGCTCTATGGCGGGTCGGGCGACGATACGCTGCATGGCGGGTCGGGGGCGGATGTGTTCATCTTCACCGCGCTGACCAGTGGCGAGGCTGACCGGATCGCCGATTTCCGGGACGGGGTCGATGTGATCAAGCTTGCCGGCGTGTCGGGCGGAAGCAAAGCGGCCAAATTCGCCGCTCTCGACATCTCCAAAGTGTCGGGCGGGGTCGAGGTCGAATATAACGGCCATGTCATCACCCTCGACGGCGTCTCGCTCGGCGATATCGACAAGGGCGATTTCGTCTTCGTGTGAGTGAGCGCGGGGCGCGGGTATGGAGCGGCGCTAAACTCCCCGGGGCTCAGGTCGCGTCAAAGTCGAGGGTCAGTTTGTCGGTCAACGGCCGCGACTGACAGGCCAGCACAAAACCTGCCTCCAGTTCCCATGGCTCCAGTGAATAGTTCACCGCCATTTCGGCCCGACCCCCGATCACCTTGCAGCGGCAGGTGCAACACATGCCGCCATGGCAGGACCAGGGCAGGTCGACGCCCTGCCGCTGGGCAGCATCGATGATGCCGGTATCGTGCTCCTCATAGCGGAACTGCCGCCGCCGCCCGTCGATCAGCACTTCCACTGTCACACTGTCCGCCGCGGCTTTCGCGGCTGCCCGCGACGGCGCGCGGGGCGCCTCGCCCGACTGGATGAAATGCTCTTGATGAATACGGTCCGGCGCCGCACCCTCTGCGGTAAGGGCTGCCGTCACCTCATCGATCATGCCGCCAGGTCCGCAGAGAAACACCCCCTTGGCCGCCTTCAGATCAATCCCCCGTGCTGCCGAGAGGGTAGCAATTTTAGCCGCGTCGATCCGCCCGTTCAGAACGTCCACATCCTGCGCCCCGCGGCTGAGAATATGGATCATTGTGAAACGCTCTAGATAGCGGTCCTTCAGCGCATCGAGGGCCGCGCGAAACATGATCGTCTCGACCGAACGGTTGCCGTAGACCAGCGTCACCTGCCCGCCAGTTTCCAGCACCGCCGCGGCTATTGCCATCATTGGCGTGATGCCCGACCCGACCGCGATCAGCAGCACGTCAGTTTCGCCCCGCCATATGAACCGCCCCTCGGGTGGCATCACCTGCACCCGGTCGCCGGGCTGAAAGCCTTGAGCGAAGCCGGAAAACCGGCCGCCTTCGACCCGCTTGACTCCGACACTGAGATCGGCCCCCGGCGCCGAGGCAATGGAATAGGACCGCCGGATATCCGCGCCCCCGACCTCGGCCCTCAGCGTCAGATGCTGGCCCGGTGTGAACGCGAAGGTGTCGCGCAATGCCTCGGGCACCTCAAAGACCAGCTGCACGGCCTCATCCGTCTCGGGGCGCACCTCGCGGATCGCCAGTTCATGAAACGCCATAAAAGCCCCTCAGATACATTTGAAATAGTCGAACGGTTCGCCGCAACCGGTGCAGCGATAATGCGCCTTGCAGGGGGTTGAGCCGAATTCGCTGACCCGTTCGGTCGCCTGTGATCCACAGCGCGGGCAGGCCACCTCCGGTGCGGCGAAAAGTGTGGCCTTGCCGCCCGCGATGGGCGGCGCAATACCAAAGGCCCAAAGCTTGTCGCGCCCCTCCTCGGTGATCCAGTCGGTCGACCAGGCAGGTGCCATGACCCGCTCGATCCGGGCCGGAATGCCCGCGTCGCGCAAAGCCGCCGCCACCGCCAGTTCGATGGCCAGAACCGCCGGGCAGCCGGAATAAGTGGGCGACAGCTTGACCACCGCCACATCGCCATCGGCCACCACGCCGCGCAGGATGCCAAGGTCGCCGACCGTCACCGCCGGGATCTCCGGATCGGGCACGTTGGCCGCAACTTCCGCCGCCTTTGCAAGATCGATCACCAGACCGCCCCCGGATGGGTGCGGGCGACCGACTGCATCTCGGCCAGCATATGGCCCAGACCCTCGCCATGCAGCCCCGCGCGGCCACCGGTCTGCATGACAACCCCTTCGGGCAGGGTCAGCCCCGCCTCGGTAAAGATCATGCCGATGACCCGGCCCCAATCGGGCCGCATCTCCGTGCGGCGGGGCAACAGCCCTGCCGTCTCGGCCGCTTGCGCGGCGGGTGAACTTTCAAACATTTCCCCGGTGTAGCGATGCAGATCCTCGACAGCCTGCCCCATCCGCGCGGCACTCTCTTCGGTTCCGTCGCCCAGTCGGATCACCCATTCCCCGGCATGACGGATATGATAGGCAACTTCTTTCGCGGCCTTGGCGGCAATGCCGCGTATGACCTGATCGCCGGAGGCGGAGGTCGCCTGCCAGAAAGGCTTCATGAACGCCGCAAAGTAAAGCTGGCGCAGCATCGTCCGGGCGAAATCGCCGTTCGGGCGCTCCACCAGCAGGCAGTTGCGAAACTCCCGCTCACCGCGAAAATAGGCCAGATCATCCTCGCCCCGCCCCGCGCCCTCCAACTCTCCTGCGCGCGCGTAAAGCCCCCGTGCCACGCCGATCATATCGAGCGCCATATTCGGCAGCGCCAGATCCTCTTCCAGCATCGGCGCATGGCCGCACCATTCCGAGAGGCGATGACCCAGCACCAGACAATCATCGGCAATTTCCAGAAGGCCCTCTTGCATCACATATGCCCCACCTCGTCGGGGATCTCGTAGAATGTCGGGTGGCGATAGATCTTGTCGCCGGTCGGATCGAACATCTCACCCGCATGATCGGGGTCCGACGTGGTGATCGCCGCCGATGGCACGACCCAGACCGAATTGCCCTCGCCGCGCCGCGTGTAGACATCGCGCGCTGCCTGCAAGGCCAGCACGGCATCTGCGGCATGGAGCGATCCCACATGTTTATGCGCCAGCCCGTTCCGGGGCCGGATGAACACTTCCCAAAGCGGTGTCTCTGTCATCGTCTGTCCTTTCATCTTGGCCAAAATACCTCGGGGGTCCGGGGGCAGCGCCCCCGGCGCTCTCCTGCTATTCTGCCGCCAGTTCTCGTGCCGCACGCTTCGCCTCATGGGCCAAAGCCGCCTCGCGCACCCAGGCGCCATCCTCCCAGGCTTTTTTCCGCGCCGCGATCCGGTCGCGGGCCATCGGGCCCTCACCCTTCACCACGCGCCAGAATTCGCCCCAGTCGATGGGACCGTGCCGGTATCCGCCGCGGCCCTCGTTCAGCGCATCGTCCCAGCGCATCTCCGGGTCCGGCACCGTCAATCCCAGATACTTTGCCTGCGGCACCGTCGCGTCGATGAATTTCTGGCGCAGTTCGTCATTGGTGAAGCGCTTGATTTTCCACGTCATCGACTGTTCGGTGTGCGGGCTGTCGGAATCATGCGGCCCGAACATCATCAGGCTTGGCCACCACCAGCGATCCAGCGCGTCCTGCGCCATCGCCTTTTGCGCCTCGGTCCCCCGGCAGAGGGTCAGCATGATCTCGTAGCCCTGCCGCTGGTGGAACGATTCCTCCTTGCAGATGCGGATCATCGCGCGGGCATAGGGCCCGAAGGAGCAGCGGCACAAGGGGATCTGGTTCATGATCGCCGCACCATCAACCAGCCAGCCGATCGTGCCGATATCCGCCCAGGTCAGCGTCGGATAGTTGAAGATCGACGAATATTTGGCCTTGCCCGCCAGCAACTCCCCGGTCATCTCGTCCCGCGTCACGCCCAGTGTTTCGGCCGCGGAATAGAGATAGAGCCCATGCCCGCCCTCATCCTGAACCTTGGCCAATAACGCGGCCTTGCGCTTCAGGGACGGCGCGCGGGTGATCCAGTTGCCTTCGGGCAGCATGCCGACGATCTCGGAATGGGCGTGCTGGCCGATCTGGCGCACCAGGGTCCGGCGATAACCCTCGGGCATCGCATCTTTCGGTTCGATCTTTTCCTCGGCGTCGATGCGGGCCTGAAATTCGGCAAGGAACGCTTCGGTTTCCCCGCTTCTGCCATCGGCCCCGATCAGACCCTGAGAATACATGCATGCCTCCTCCGTTCGTTGGTCGATAATACGTTACAGAATCAACAATCCAAAATCATTTCTGTAACGCTTTGTCATCTTGCGCCTTTCCGCCCAAGCCGAAATAGTCCGGCCATGACCGGAACGCTTCTTTCACTCGGCCACGGCTATTCCGCCGCAGCCCTCGCCCGCCGCCTCACAGGCTGGAGCACCATTGGCACGACCCGCAGGGCGGAAAAGGCCGACCGTTTGGCCGGGCAGGGGGTTGAGGCCCTGCTCTGGCCCGGCGCGGACCTGCGCCCCGCCATATCGCGGGCGACCCATATCCTCGCCTCTATCGCGCCCGGCGATGACGGCGACCCGTTTCTTGCCGAATACGGCGATGCCATCGCAAAGGCCGCGCCGCATCTGAAATGGGTGGGGTATCTTTCGACAACCGGCGTCTACGGCGACCATCAGGGCGGTTGGGTGGATGAGACAACGCCGCTGACCCCCGGCACGAAACGCGGGCGCATCAGGGTGCTGGCTGAAAGCCAGTGGCAGGCATTGGCAAACAGCGCGGGTCTGCCGCTTCACATCTTCCGCCTTGCAGGCATCTACGGGCCGGGCCGCGGTCCGTTCGAAAAGGTGAAGAATGGCACCGCGCGCCGCATCATCCGGCCTAACCAATACTTCAGCCGCATCCATGTCGAGGATATCGCGGCGGTGCTGGCGGCCTCGATCGCGAAACCCGATCCGGGTGCCATCTACAATGTCGCCGATGACGATCCCTCGCCGCCCGAGGACGTGCTGGCCGAAGCCGCCCGCCTGCTCGGCCTGCCCTTGCCGCCGGAAGTGTCCTTCGACGAGGCCGAGA
>NZ_JBARVQ010000405.1:0-2552 GCF_049646345.1 Albidovulum sp.
CTGCAATCTCGATATCGATCTTCGACCGTCCGAAATCCGCCAGCAGAACCTGCCCCTGCAGGGCCAGAGAGGTCGACAGGTCCTGACGGAACGGTGCATCGGTCAGATTGACATTCGCCACCCATTCCAGCACCGGCCGCAGACGCGCAACGGCGCTTGCCACGTCTTCATCCGTGGCCCTGAGCACGGCGCGGTTTTGTTCGATGAGATTGGAGGTCTTGTAGGCCGAGACAAGCGCATCGGCGAGCGTTTCGGCACGTGCCGGGGCGCTGAAGGCCAGACTGAGCGCAAAAGCCCCTGCCGAGAGCAGGACCCTTGATGCAAGACCTCGTGTTTTCATCATCTTTCCCGCCGGTTCCTGATGTCTGACCGCCGATTGGCGGGTCACAATGTGAATACGCGTTCTGTCGCAAAGCCCGGAAGGACCGGCGCCGATGCGTTGAACGCAAAGCGCCAAGTCACCCGACCATCGGATTTATGGCCGATGCGGCAAAGGCCAAGGCCGTTCTCCATGAACAGGCAAGCGATGCGTCCGCCTTCCTTCAACTGGTCGAGTATGGGCTGTGGGACGGTTTCGGCTGCCCCCTCGATGGTGATTGCGTCATAGGGACCATGTTTGGCGGCCCCCTCGGCCAATGTCCCTTCGATCACCGCAACGTTGTCGGCACCGGCATCGGCCAGTCGGCTTTCGGCCTGCTGAACAAGCGTCGCATCCTCTTCGACCGCCACGACGGCTTCGACCATGCGGGCAATTACCGCGGCCGAATAGCCATAGCCGCAGCCGATATCGAGGACCAGCTCACCGGCCTGCAGGTCGAGCGCATCGAGCATCTTTGCAAGCGTCCGTGCTTCGAGCATGACACGCCCGCCGCCGATTTCCGTATTGCCGCCGACATAGGCCGCTTCACGCTGCGGGGCGGGAACGAATTCCTCACGCGGCACGCTCAGCATGGCGTCGATGATCGGGAATTTGGTCACGTCGTTGGGGCGGACCTGTGTATCCACCATCATCGTGCGACGGGCAGCGAAATCGGCCATTTGCTGAACTCTTCGGTCTGATATCTGACTGGCAATGTCTTGCCACAGAACGAAGGGGGTAGCAACGGGGCAGGACGCCGCGTGCGGGGTATCGCCGAAAACGGCAGCGCGATCATGCAGGGCTGTCCCGGCCAGAGTGTTTGGTGTCAAACCTGAAGTGCCGATTCTGCCAGAAACGCATACAACGCTTTGATGTTGAATGCGTTTCAAAATTTCCTGGTGTCTCGAGGAAGTCGCGAAACGGGTCAGAGATATCCCTGTTCCCGAAAGCTCACATCACGGGATTTCCCGATGATAAGGTGATCGTGGAGCGCAATCCCCATGACCCCGGCCGCGTCCTGAACCTGGCTGGTGACGGTGATGTCCTGCTCGGACGGGGTCGGGTCGCCGGACGGGTGATTGTGGACAAGGATCAGGGCACTGGCATTCAGTTCGAGTGCCCGCTTTACAACCTC
The DNA here is from genome assembly GCF_049646345.1 of Albidovulum sp. Taxonomy (GTDB): domain Bacteria; phylum Pseudomonadota; class Alphaproteobacteria; order Rhodobacterales; family Rhodobacteraceae; genus Albidovulum. Next base: position 1,494 of record NZ_JBARVQ010000405.1, read on the forward strand.
GCGTGGGTAAACCGGCACATGATCGACCGTGCCGCGTGCCTGTTCCTCATCCGCGATCAGCACATTCTTGCGGTCAAGAAAGAGGATACGGAACTGTTCGGTTTCGCGATGCGCCATCGAGGTGCGGCAATAGTCGAGGAGCGCATCCCATGAGGAGAGAACCGCCCGGTTCATCACTTTTGCCCGCGCCAGCCGGTGGGCGGCAGCTTCGATGATCTTGAGTTCCTGTACGACCGCATCGCCTACGCCATCGACTTCGACCAGCCTGTGCTGTGGGGCCGACAGGACCCGGTTGAAATCGCCGAACCGGTCGAGAAGCCGCCGTGCCAGCGGCTTTACATCCTGACGGGGAATGGCCCGAAAGAGGATGAGTTCGAGGAGTTCGTAGTCGGGCAAGGCCTGCGCGCCACCATCCATGAAGCGGGCACGCAGGCGTTGCCGGTGATCCTTGATGTAAGACGGCAACCGACCGGGTGTCAGCGCAACCTCAGCAGCCTCATCGCCCGAAAAGAGCGGCAGAGGGGCTTCATGAAAGGCGCGACTCGGGCACATGGCTCAAGGGTCGCGCGGCATGGTGAAGGAAGGATTAACGACCGTCGTAAGGTGGGTTTAAACCCACCTTACTGTAGGGGCGGCAAATGTAAGGTGGGTTTAAACCCACCTTACCCTTTCATCCCGTCCCAGAAATTCTTCACCTTGGAGAAGAAGGACGAACCTTCAGGGTTGTTGTCCTTGCTGAGCTGTTCGAATTCACGCAGCAGTTCCTTTTGCCGTCCGGTCAGGTTCACCGGTGTTTCCACCGCAACCTCGATCAGCATATCGCCGATGCCACCGCCGCGAAGCGCGGGCATGCCCTTGCCGCGCAGGCGCATCTGCTTGCCGGTCTGGGTGCCCCCGGGAACCTTCACCTTGGACCGCCCGCCGTCGATCGTCGGCACCTCGACATCGCCGCCGAGGGCGGCCGCCGTCATCGACACCGGCACCCGGCAATAGAGGTTCACCCCGTCGCGCTGAAAGAGCGCGTGTTCGCGGACCTCGATGAAGATATAAAGATCACCC
>NZ_JBARVQ010000406.1:0-5596 GCF_049646345.1 Albidovulum sp.
ATATTCCTCCACCCCGTTTCTGCTGTTCATGGCGGGTGAATATATCGCCATCTTCCTGATGTGCGCGCTGATGAGCCTGCTGTTCTTCGGCGGCTGGCTGAGCCCCATTCCCGGCCTCGCGGATGGCTGGTGGTGGATGGTCGCCAAGATGTGGGTCTTCTTCTTCTTCTTCGCGATGGTGAAGGCCATCGTCCCGCGCTACCGCTACGACCAGCTCATGCGGATCGGCTGGAAGGTGTTCCTGCCCTTGTCGATCGGCTGGGTTGTGCTCGTCTCGTTCCTCGCGAAATTCGAAGTGCTCGGCGGCTTCTGGGCCCGCTGGGCGATTGGGGGGTGACATGACGCAATCCAAAGCGAAGTATTGGTGCAGAGTCGCCGACCATAGGTTTGCAATACGCCCCCTCAATACTGGGGGCTACGTGTTGAGCATTGATGGACAGCTTGGCCACTTTTTCGCGGACGCCAAAGATGCGGCTGCCGAATGCGCTCATGGTCAAGTGTCCACGGTCGTTCAGCCGAGCAATGACGCGAAGCCCTACTTGATATGCACGAAGTTGCTCGATCTACCAAAAGTTCTGGATGATTGGGAAGAAGGTTCAGAGGAACCGTTGGAGTTGGCGCAATGACCCAGATCGACTACACCCGCGCCGCCAAGTATTTTCTCTTGGTCGATTTCATCAAGGGCTTCGGGCTCGGCTTCAAATACTTCTTCGCGCCGAAGGCGACGCTGAATTACCCGCATGAAAAGGGGCCGCTTTCGCCCCGCTTCCGCGGCGAACATGCGCTGCGCCGTTATCCGAACGGTGAGGAACGCTGCATCGCCTGCAAGCTTTGCGAGGCGATCTGCCCGGCGCAGGCCATCACCATCGACGCCGAACCGCGCGAGGATGGCAGCCGCCGCACGACCCGCTACGACATCGACATGACCAAGTGCATCTATTGCGGCTTTTGCCAGGAGGCCTGCCCGGTCGATGCCATCGTCGAGGGACCGAACTTCGAATTCGCGACCGAAACGCGCGAGGAACTGTTCTACGACAAGGCCAAACTGCTTTCCAACGGCGAACGCTGGGAAGCCGAGATTGCCCGCAATCTTGAACTGGACGCACCCTACAGATGACGTCTGACGCTGCACATATCGACACCTATGACCGGGGCAAGGCGCTTTCCGAGGCGGTAAACCCCGGCATGGAAGACGTATTGCGCGCGCGGTACGAAAAGCTCGTGCCGGGGCTGGCCGAAACCGTTGTCGATGTGGCCTATGGCAAGTTCTATGCCCGCAAGGGCGTGGATGAGAAGACGCGCCTTCTGGCGACGATTGCGGCACTCACCGCCCTTGGCGGGCAGACCCGGCCGCAGCTCAAGGTCAATGTTGCATCGGCCCGCGCAGTCGGCGCCAGCCGCGAAGAGATTTCCGAGATCATCTTCCAGATGACACTCTATGGCGGCTTCCCGGCGATGATCAACGCGCTGAACGCCGCCATCGAGGTCTTTGATGCCGAAGAGGTGGCCGCATGACCGACGCCTTCGGAAAACTCTTCCAGCAGATGATGGAGCAGGGTCAGGAAATGGCCCGCGCCTTCAATCCTGCTTTGGAGAATTTCAAGGGCGCCGATCTCGACAAGATGTTCCCAACCATGTCGAAGGACATGATGGAGATGTGGTTCGGCAAGACCTTCAACAAGGAAGGGCTCGATGCCCGGACCCGTTTGCTGGTCACGGTCGCCGCGCTGACGGTTCTGGGCGCGCAGGCCGAACCGCAGATGAAACTGACGATCCGCCACGCGCTGGAAGCCGGGGCGAGCAAGCGGGAGATCGCCGAGGTGATTTCCCAGATGAGCATGTTCGGCGGATTGCCCGCCATGACCCGCGCGCTGGAAATTGCGCAAAAGGTCTTCGACGAGATGGGAGATGACGCATGAGCGTTATGGTCTTCGCCTTCTACCTTTTCGCCGTCACGGCGGTGGCCTCTGGCCTGATGGTGGTCATGGCCCGCAACCCGGTCCATTCGGTCCTGTGGCTGATCCTCGCCTTCCTCTCCTCGGCGGGGCTCTTCGTGCTGCTGGGGGCGGAATTCGTGGCGATGCTGCTGATCATCGTCTATGTCGGCGCGGTCGCGGTGCTGTTCCTCTTCGTGGTGATGATGCTCGACGTCGATTTCGCCGAACTGAAGGGCGAGATGGCGCGCTACATGCCGCTTGGGCTTCTGATCGGCGTGGTGATCCTGATGCAGCTTGGCATCGCCTTCGGCGCGTGGGAAACGGCCGAGACGGCCGAGGCCATGCGCGGGGCCGTGGTGCCCGACGACATGCAGAACACCGCCGCCTTGGGCATGCTGCTCTACGACAAGTATATCCTTCTCTTCCAGCTTGCCGGTCTGATCCTGCTGGTCGCAATGATCGGGGCCATCGTCCTGACGCTGCGGCACAGGAAGGACGTCAAGCGCCAGAACGTTCTGGCCCAGATGTGGCGCGATCCGGCCAAGGCGATGGAGTTGAAGGACGTGAAACCGGGGCAGGGGCTGTGACTGTGGAAGACACAAATGCAGTGTTGTCTTCGCGATCTCGCGAAGCATGGAAAAAGCTTGTGACGTTCGCTGATTGGGAACGCGTCTCCATTCATGACGTCGGTCAGATTATCAAGTTTTCTGTTTCTGCGTATCGTGATGGCGATCCAGATCTGACCGACTGGTACGAGGCGAACCTGACGAAGGATCAGATAGGTTCTGTTCTGTTCCAGTGGCTTCTAGACGTGTCAGACGCCATCAGCGACACGCTTGCCATTTCAGATGAATACGCGGTGGAGGCAACAGAATGATCGGACTGACCCACTATCTCGGCGTTGCCGCCGCTTTGTTCGTGATCGGCATCTTCGGCATCTTCCTCAACCGGAAGAACATCATCGTCATCCTGATGTCGATCGAACTGATGCTCCTTGCGGTCAATATCAACTTCGTCGCCTTCTCGGCCTATCTGCATGACCTCGTCGGTCAGGTCTTCACGATGTTCGTCCTGACCGTCGCCGCCGCCGAGGCCGCGATCGGTCTTGCGATCCTCGTCTGCTTCTTCCGCAACCGCGGCACTATCGACGTCGAAGACGTAAACGTGATGAAAGGGTAAAGAGCCATGACGTCCATCATCCTCTTTGCCCCGCTCATCGGCGCGCTCATCGGCGGCTTCGGCTGGCGCGTGATCGGCGAGACGGGCGCGCAGGTGGTCACGACCGGCCTTCTGTTCCTTGCCTGTCTTCTGTCGTGGATCACCTTCCTCGGATTCGACGGCACCACCCAGCATATCCATATCCTCGACTTCATCCGCTCCGGTACGCTCGACACGTCGTGGTCGATCCGGCTCGACCGGCTGACGGCGATCATGCTGATCGTGGTGACGACCGTCTCGGCGCTTGTCCACCTCTATTCCTGGGGCTACATGGCCCATGATGAGAACTGGCGTGAGGGCGAAAGCTACAAGCCCCGCTTCTTCGCCTATCTCTCGTTCTTCACCTTCGCGATGCTGATGCTGGTGACGGCCGACAACCTTGTGCAGATGTTCTTTGGCTGGGAGGGTGTGGGCGTCGCCTCGTACCTGCTGATCGGGTTCTATTACCGCAAGGCATCGGCCAACGCCGCCGCGATCAAGGCCTTCGTTGTCAACCGCGTCGGTGACTTTGGCTTTGCGCTTGGCATATTCGGCCTCTTCTATCTGGTCGACTCGATCAACATGGATGATGTCTTCGCCGCAGCGCCCACGCTGGCCGAGACGCAGCTGACCTTCCTTTGGACCGAATGGAACGCCGCGAACCTTCTGGCCTTCCTGCTTTTCGTCGGCGCGATGGGTAAGTCGGCGCAATTGTTCCTGCATACCTGGCTGCCGGACGCGATGGAGGGCCCGACGCCGGTTTCCGCCCTGATCCACGCCGCGACGATGGTGACGGCGGGCGTCTTCCTTGTCTGCCGCATGTCGCCCCTCTTTGAATATGCGCCCGAGGCGAAGAGCTTCGTGATGTATATCGGTGCCGCGACCGCGTTCTTTGCGGCCACGCTTGGCCTTGTGCAGAACGACATCAAGCGCGTCATCGCCTATTCGACCTGTTCGCAGCTGGGTTACATGTTCGTGGCCGCAGGCGCGGGCGTCTATGGTGCGGCGATGTTCCACCTCTTCACCCACGCCTTCTTCAAGGCGATGCTGTTTCTTGGTGCGGGCTCGGTCATCCATGCGATGCATCATGAGCAGGACATGCGGAACTACGGCAATCTGCGCAAGAAGATCCCCTATACGTTCTGGGCGATGATGATCGGCACGCTGGCCATTACCGGTGTCGGCATTCCGCTCACGCATTTCGGCTTTGCCGGGTTCCTGTCGAAGGACGCGATCATCGAAAGCGCCTATGCTTCGGGCAATGGCTTTGCTTTCTGGGCGCTTGTTGTCGCGGCCCTTTTCACCAGCTTCTATAGCTGGCGGCTGATGTTCCTGACCTTCTACGGCACGGAGCGCGGCGATCATCACGCGCATGAACACGCCCATGAAAGCCCGATGACCATGGTCGCACCGCTTGGCGTGCTTGCGCTCGGCGCGGTCTTTGCCGGGATGCTCTGGTACAAGCCTTTCTTCGGCGATCATGACCGGATGACCAGTTTCTTCGCGATGCCGCATCACGCAGATGCCGCGGCTGACCATGGCACCGCGACTGAGGCCGCCGATATGGCGACAACGGATGCCGAAGCAACGGCCGGGCACGGCACTGCGACCGCCGAGGTGGCGGATGACCATGCGGCGGCCGATGCAGATGCAGGTCACGCACCGGCTGCGGCAGGCCATGCGCCGCAGGGGGCGATCTATATGTCCGAGGCCTCGAACAAGGTTCTCGACGACGCCCATCATGCGCCGGCCTGGGTCAAGTCCTCTCCCTTTGTCGCGATGCTGATTGGGCTTCTCACGGCTTACGTCTTCTATATCCGCGACCCGTCGATCCCCGGACGGCTCGCCGCACAGCAGCCGATCCTTTACCGGTTCCTGCTGAACAAATGGTATTTCGACGAGATCTATGACGTCCTCTTCATCCGTCCGGCGAAATGGCTTGGGTCCTTCCTGTGGAAGAAGGGCGACGGCAATGTCATCGACGGCACGATCAACGGTGTCGCCATGGGCTTCGTGCCCACGCTGACCCGCCTCGTGAACAAGGCGCAGTCGGGATACATCTTCACCTACGCATTCGCGATGGTCATCGGCATCGCGGCTCTGCTTACCTGGATGTCGCTCATGGGGGGCGCGCACTAATGGAAAACCTGCTTTCCATCATCACTTTCGTGCCCCTCGTGGCCGCGGCCATCCTTGCCCTCTTTCTCAAGGGTGACGATCCGGCGGCGCAGAAGAACGCGAAATGGCTGGCACTGATCGCGACATCGGCGACTTTCCTTGTCTCGCTCTTCCTGCTCTCGGGCTTCAATCCCGGCGATACCGGCTTTCAGTTCGTCGAGGAACGCGACTGGATCATGGGGCTGAAATACAAGGTCGGGGTTGACGGTATCTCGATCCTTTTCGTCCTGCTGACCACGTTTCTGATGCCGATCACGATCCTGTCCTGCTGGGACGTGGATGTG
>NZ_JBARVQ010000407.1:0-11544 GCF_049646345.1 Albidovulum sp.
CAGATCTCTGGACCGGCGATGACCCGATGCTGGCCACCTTGCGCCAGAGACCTCGGCCCCTGAAAGGCCTCTGCGGCGCCTGTGCGTTCAAATCGGTCTGCGGCGGCAATACCCGCATCCGCGCGCTTCAGGTCACCGGCGACCCCTGGGCCGAGGACCCGGCCTGCTACCTTTCCAATCAAGAGATCGGGGTGGAAGAGGCAGAACGCCTTGCGACAACCCCGTTCCGGGGCAAGAGCCATGATCCGGCACATCGTTTTTTCTGACTCACCCCGCCATCGCCTCGCGCCTCCCCTCCCCCTTGTGGGGAGGGGATGGGGGTGGGGGGCCGCCGGTTTCTGCGTCGCGGCCACGATGATGCTGGCCTCTGCGGCCGATGCCGGGTCCGATCCTGTGGCGCTCTATTCCGAGCATTGTTCCGCCTGCCATGCCGAAACCCGGCTTGGCGGCACCGGCCCGGCGCTGATCCCTGAGGCGCTGGGCCGGATCAAGGGTGAGGCGCTGGAAGAGATCATCGCGAATGGTCGTATTGCGACTCAGATGCCAGCCTTTGCCGAAGACCTGACGGCGGAGGACATCGCCGCGCTTGCCGCCTATATCGCTGAACCTCTTGCCGAAACGCCCAGTTGGACCGTGCATGAAGTTGATGCAACGCGCGACCTGAAAACAGACTATATTTCAGCAAAAAAGCCGGTATTTTCCGCCGATCCGATGAACATCACGCTGGTCGTGGAAACCGGCGACCACCATGTCAGCGTGCTCGACGGCGATACGTTCGAAGTGCTCGACCGCTTCGCCACCCCGTTTGCCGTCCATGGCGGGCCGAAGTTCACGCCCGACGGGCGTTATGTCTTCATCATGTCACGCGACGGCTGGGTGCAGAAATACGATATCTGGTCACTGGCCGAGATTGGCCGGGTTCGCGCCGGACTCAACAGCCGCAACATCGCGATGAGCCATGACGGCAAATGGCTGGCCGTCGCCAACTACCTGCCGAACACGTTGACGATCCTCGCGACCGATGACCTGTCGGTGGCAAGGATCATCGACGTGGTGGGGCGCGAGGGCAATCCCAGCCGGGTTTCCGCCGTCTATCAGGCGCCCGACCGCAAGAGCTTTGTTCTGGCGCTGAAGGACGTCCCCGAAGTGTGGGAAATCGCGACCGACCCCGGTGCAGGCCCCTATCACGAAGGGTTCGTCCACAGTTTCGAAAAGGGGATGGAAGAAAGCCTTGCCGCCGAGGAGGGCCTTTTCGCCCGCCGCCGCATCATGGTCGACGCCCCGATCGACGATTTCTTCTTCAGCCCGGACTACCAGAACCTGATCGGCACCAACCGCGAGGGCGACAAGGGCGTTGTCGTCAACCTGATCGTCGGGCGCGAGATTGCCGAACTTCCGCTGCCGGGCATGCCACATCTCGGTTCCGGTATCAGCTGGATGCGCGACGGGCGGCGGGTGATGGCGACACCACACCTGCGTGAAGGCATGCTGAGCGTGATCGACATGAAGGACTGGTCCGTCATCGATACGATCAGGACCGATGGGCCCGGGTTCTTCCTGCGCAGTCATCAGAACTCGCCCTATGTCTGGGCCGACGTCTTCTTCGGTCCGAACAAGGACAAGATGCATGTCATCGACAAAGAGACGCTGCAGATCGTGAAAACGCTGAACCCCGCGCCGGGCAAGACCGTGGCGCATGTTGAATTCACCCGCGACGGATCGAAGGCGCTGGTCTCGATCTGGGAAGATGACGGCGCGGTCATCGTCTATGACGCGGTCACGCTTGAGGAACTGAAGCGGTTGCCGATGCGCAAGCCATCCGGGAAATACAATGTCTCGAACAAGATCCATTTTGAGGAAGGCACCTCGCACTGACGGGCACTGGCCGCTCTGGAAGCTTGGCGCGATGCTCTATCCCTTCGTCGCCGGGGCGGTGGCGATCAACCTCTTCCTGCTCGGCCTGATGTGGCAGGCAGTGGGCATTCCGGCGCTGTCACCCGTTGCCTGCGTGATCCTCTCCGTTCCGCTTGGTATCCCGGCAAGCTGGGCCACCGCGCGTTGGGTGCGGCTTCTGATCGATGCGGCAGAGCGGTGACGACCAGGTGGCACTGGCCGATGCAATTTCCATCGCGCAACCCTGATGGACGGTCGTGAAATCACGGCAGGCCGGGATCAGAGGTCAGGAGGTTCCCATCTGCCCGCCCGTCAGGATCGCCAGCGCCCGGCGGTCCAGTTGCGGGGAATTGCGGCTATAACGCCCGACTTTCAGCATCGCGGTTCGAAGATCGATATTGCTGCCAAGATAGCGCCAGACGATGGACGAGGTGAACGGCGCCCGCTGTCGGCTGGTGATGCCGAAGGTCACGCCACGCAGATAAGTCAGCTGTCCGCGCCCAACCGGATAGAGCACGGTTTCCACCACCGCATCGCGGGCGAGATGCTGGTACTCCAACACGAAAATCCGATTGCCCAGAAGTGCGGCCCGTCCGTCGTATTTCGACAGGTAAAGACTGCCATCTTCCGGGTCGATCGACCGCTCAAGCGACTTGCAGCGGATGATGCCTTCATGTTCATCCAGCCGGACCATCGCGCAGATGATGGAGTTCTCCCAACTTTCAGTCTGAAAGTAGCTGAGATAATAACCGAGATAGCGCCGAAGCTGCGTCGTCTGGCCCCGGAACGCACTGTCAAAACTGTTCGCCTCGGCCCCAGGGCCCGCCGCTCCGGACAGGCGCGTAACCACTGTGGGGTGGTTTTCAAACTCATCGGCAGGCAGCATCAGTTCTGCCGGACGCACCCCGAAATGCATGGCGATCCGGCGCATGTTGGATGCAGATGGGTGCGCAGACCCGTTCAGATATTTGTTGAATTGCTGCCGGTTGATGCCAATCTTGCGACAGGTTGCCGAGATCGACCTTTCGGCCGAACACAACAGCCGAAGATTCGTCGCCAGATCGAAATCGTCCATCATCCCCGCCCATCCTGTCTCTCCACTCAGTATATAGCGCGATTTGACGCGAAAAAAGCACAAAGTCGCGTCAGTTAGTGAATGGCCGCGAAATTGTGCCTGCACGATTTCGGCGATCTTCTTTCGTGGATCGCGCCGGGACCGGCGGGAGGATCACTCAGGGAGAGAGACAACAATGACTGCAAACAACATTTCCTGGAGCCGCGTTGGGCTACCGCGTCGCGCATTTCTGAAAGGCGCGACCGCACTCGGCATGGCTTCGGTCGCCGGCATGTCGATGCCGCGCATGGCGCATGCCGCAGGCGGCACGCTGAAGACCCGCACCTATGCCGATATCCGTTCCATGGATCCGGCCTTCAGCCAGGGCGTGGTGGATGAGGAAATTCATGCCGCGATCTACAACAAGCTGATCCAGTACAAGCCGGGCCGCGAATGGGGCTGGCAGCTTGATGCCGCCGATATGGTCGAACAGGTGGATGCGACCCACATCAACTTCGCATTGAAGGACAATATCGGGTTCACCAACGGCTTTGGCGCAATGACCGCCGAGGACGTGAAATTCTCGTTCGAGCGTATCATCGACGACGCGCTGGAATCGACGAACAAGCCTGACTGGGGTCCGCTGGATCACGTCGAAGTCACCGGCGAACGCACCGGCACCATCGTGCTGAAGAACGCGTTCCAGCCGCTCTGGTCGATTACGCTGCCCTATATCGCGGGCAATATCGTGTCGAAGGCGGCGTTTGAAAGCGTCGGCGGCAAGATCGACACCCAGCCGGTCGCGACCTCGGGCCCCTACCTGCACACCTCGTGGGAGCCGAAGCAGAAGACCACATTGACCCGCAACCCCGACTGGAAGGGCGACGCGCCGGTCTATGACGAGATTCAGATCTATCATATCGATGATGAAAAGGCCGCCGAGATCGCGTTTGAGGCCGGTGAGATCGACTTCACCCGCGTCAGCCTCGACTCGGTCGAGCGTCTGAAATCCTCTCCGATCGAAGGTGCCACGCTCGATGAATACCCGTCGCTTTACTATGTCTGGGTTGGCATGAACCTCGACAATCCGAAGCTTGCCAACCTCAAGCTGCGTCAGGCGATCCAGTACGCGATCGACGTGCCGTCGATCATGGCGGGCGCCTATTTTGGTGCGGCGGAACCGTCGACCGGCATCATCGCGCCGGGCCTGCCGGGCCACCGCGAAGCGTCCCTGACCGGCACCACGGCTGACCTCGAAAAGGCGCAGGCGCTGATGGCGGAATCGGGTGAAAGCAATGTCTCGCTTGCCATCGACGTGCTGAACAAGTCGGCGAACGTCACCGCGGCCCAGATCATTCAGGCCAACCTTGCCGCCATCGGCGTGACCCTGGAAATCCGCCTGCATGAAGGTGCAACCTTCTGGGAACTGGGATCGAACGAAGGTCTGGAACTGGTGCTCAACCGCTATTCGATGACGCCGGACCCGTATTACGCGACCTCGTGGTTCATCACCGAACAGGCGGGCGTCTGGAACTGGGAGCGGTTCAGCAGCGAAGAGTTCGACGAACTGCACCTTGCCGCCCAGTCGGAAGGCGATCAGGCCAAGCGCGCGGCGATGTATGCCCGCGCCCAGGACCTGATGGAAGAAAGCGGCGCCTACAAGTTCATCACCCATGAATCGACGCCCGTGATCTATCGCAACACCGTCGTTCCGGCGCTTCGTCCGGACGGATTGCCGCTCTACCGCTACTTCGGCGCGGTTTAGGACCTCCCTGCGAACGGAGGGGGCGTGGGTTCGCCCGCGCCCCCTCCATCATTCAGGGAGTCAGCCGTCTTGCGGGGAGGAGACCATGCTGAGTTATATCATACGACGCCTTGGGTTGGCGGCGGTCATCACCGTGCTGGCGGTGACGCTGCTGTTTGTGATCATCCACATGATCCCGGGCGATCCGATTTCGACCATGCTGGGACCGAAAGCCACGCCGGAACTGCGTGCAGCCCTTGAGGCGCGCATGGGGCTGGACAAGCCGCTGCCGGTGCAGATCGGTCTGTTCTTCGTCAACATGCTGCGCGGCGATCTGGGGATGGATGTCTTCACCAACCGCCCCGTTACGACCATCGTGCTGGGCCAGATCCCCTACACCTTGACGCTGATCCTCGTCTCTATCGGCTGGTCGGCCACGCTTGGTATCGCGCTGGGCTGCTATTCGGCGGTCAACCGAAATTCCCTTGGCGACCGGCTGACCGGGGTTTTATCGGTCTCGGTCATCGCGGTGCCGGCCTTTGTCGTATCGCTCTATTCGCTCTTGATCTTCGCGGTGCAACTGAAATGGTTCCCGGCCATCGGCGCGGGCGAGCCGGGTGACTGGGGCGATCAGCTTCACCACCTCGTGCTGCCGAGCCTTGCAATGGGGCTAAGCTGGGTCGGCTATATTGCCCGCCTGGTCCGCGCCTCGATGCTTGAGGTCATGGGCGACGGCCATGTCCGCACTGCCCGCGCCTTCGGTCTGCCCGAGCGCCGGATCACCTTCAGCTATGCCCTGCGCCTTGCGGTTCTGCCTACGGTCACGGTGATCGGGGTCGGGATGGGGTTTCTTCTTTCCGCCGCCGTCTTCATCGAGATCGTGTTTTCGCGGCCCGGCCTTGGCAAGCTGATGATCGACAGCATCACCACCCGGAACTATCCGGTCGTGATGGGGTCTGTCCTGTTTTCGACGCTGATCTTCGTCGCCTCAACCACGTTGGCAGATGTCGTCAACGCAATCCTCGACCCGCGTATCCGGGCTAAGAAATAGGACCGCGTCATGACCGAGACAGCCATTCCCCTGCCCAAGGCCCGTTCCGAACTTGGCGAGGTCCTGCACCATCTGGTCCGTGATCCGCTGGGTCTGGCGGGCCTGATCATCGTGACGCTGATCGTCGCATCGGCGATCTTTGCCCCATGGCTTGCGCCCTACGATCCGATTGCGATGAACATCCCCGACCGCATGCAAGGCCCCAACCCAACGCATCTCATGGGGACCGATCAGCTTGGCCGCGATACGCTGTCACGGGTGATCTGGGGCGGGCGCGTGGCGCTGAAAGTGGCGTTGCCGACGGTCGGCGGGGCAATTGTCATCGGCCTTATCCTTGGCATGATCGCGGGCTATGGGCCGCGCTGGCTCGATAACCTCATCGTTCTGCTCTTCGACACCGTACGGTCGTTCCCGACCGTGATGTTCGCGCTGGCGGTCGTGGCGCTGGTCGGACCCAGCCTGAACACCGTGATTTTTGTCATCATGGCAACCTCGATCCCGACCTATGGGCGGGTGGTGCGCACGCTGACACAATCTCTGAAAGAGGCCGAGTTCATCACCGCCGAAAAGTCGCTGGGCGCCTCGACGATGCGGATCATGGGCGTGCATATCCTGCCAAACGTCCTTGGCCCGCTCGCGGTGCTGGCGGCGATGGATATCCCGACCGTCGTCGGGCTTGAGGCGGGCTTGAGCTTTCTTGGCATGGGGGTGAAACCGCCCACGCCGTCCTGGGGCGTGCTTTTGAAGGACGGCTACGATCTGATCCGCAACACGCCATGGATCATCATTGCCGGGGGCATCCCGCTGATCCTGACGACGCTTGGTTTCACCTTCCTTGGCGAAGCGCTCCGCGACGTCGTCGATCCGAAACTTCGTGGCAAGGGGGGCAAGTGATGGCCGTTCTCGACATCCGTGACCTGTCGGTCAGCTACGCCACCCCGCGCGGGCCGTTGAAGGCACTTCGCAATGTTTCGATGACGATCCCGGAAAAAAAGATCACCGGCATCGTCGGCGAAAGCGGCTGCGGCAAGTCCACACTGATTTCCTCGATCATCCGGCTGATGGCCCCGAATGCGCAGGTCGGCTCGGGCGAGGTGAAGTTCAAGGGTGAAAATCTGCTGGCGCGGTCCGAGGCTGAGATGCGGGCCCTGCGCGGCACCGAGATTTCGATGGTGTTTCAGGACCCGATGCAGACCCACAATCCGGTTCTGACCGTCGGTCGGCAGATGATCGACATCCAGTATCGCGACAAGCTGTCGAAGGCCGACAAACGCAAGCGCGCGGCTGAGATGCTGACGCTTGTGGGCATCCCCGACCCCGAGGCGCGGCTGAACCAGTATCCGTTCGAATTTTCGGGCGGCATGCGCCAGCGCATCGCAATTGCCATGGCCCTGATGGCCAAGCCGTCGCTTCTGATCGCGGACGAACCGACGACGGCGCTCGATGCCACGCTGGAAGTCCAGATCATCAAGCGGCTGCGCGAATTGCAGGATGAGATCGGCTGTTCGATCCTTTTCATCTCGCACCATCTGGGCGTCATTGCCGAGCTCTGTGACGAGGTGGTGGTGATGTATGCGGGCGAGGTGGTGGAAAGCGGCACCGTCCGCGATGTCTTTCACAACCCCGCGCATCCCTATACCCGCGCGCTTCTGGAATGCGATCCGGGCCATATCAAGGTCAGAACCCGCAACCTGCCGACGATCCCGGGCAACATTCCCGATCTTGTGGATTTGCCCAATGGCTGCGTTTTCGCAGAACGCTGTGACAAGCGTCACGAAGCCTGCGCCACACGGCCCGCGATGGGAACCGCAAGCCCCGGCCATCACGCCGCCTGCCACCTGATATCCAAGAGGGCAAACGCATGAGCGCGCTTCTTGAAATCCGCGACGTCTTTGTGCGCTTCCACCTGCGCGGCGGCATGTTTTCGTCGGCCGGGACCATTGATGCGGTGTCGGGTGTCAGCCTGAACATCGAAGAGGGCAAGACCTATGGCATCGTCGGCGAAAGCGGATCGGGCAAGACGACGCTCGCCCGTGCCGTCGCCGGTCTGCACCATGCCTCGGAAGGGTCGATCACCTATCGCGGTCAGGAACTGGTCGATCTGGGTGAGGCAGAGTTCCGTAAACTCCGGCGCGAGATTGTGATGATGTTTCAGGACCCGATCGGGTCGCTGTCCCCGCGATTAACGATCAAATCTCTGATCACCGAACCCTTCCGCATTCAGGGCATGGGCGACCGTGATCTTGATGCCGAGGCAAAGCGGCTTTTGGACATGGTCGGCCTGCCGCCGGAATTCGCCGCGCGCTATCCCTATCAGATCTCGGGCGGGCAGGCCCGGCGCGTCGGCGTGGCGCGGGCTCTGGCGCTCGACCCCAAGCTGTTGATCGCGGATGAACCGACAGCAGGTCTCGACGTGTCGATTCAGGGTGAGATGCTGAACCTTCTGGCCAAGCTGCAGGATGAGCTGGGCCTCGCCATCATGATCATCACCCATAACCTGAATGTGGTGCGTCATATCACCGACAAGGTCGGGATCATGTATCTGGGCAAACTGGTCGAGGAAGGCCCGACCGAAGAGGTCTTTGTCCGGCCCCAGCATCCCTACACGCTGGCCCTGCTGGCGGCGAACCCCGAACCGGATCCGGACGCGCAGCTGATGAGGGTCGAATTGCAGGGCGAACCGCCCAGCATCCTGCGCCGCCCGAAAGGCTGCGAGTTCTACACCCGCTGTCCCTTCGTGCAGCCACGCTGTTCGACGGACATACCGCAATGGTCAGCCCATGGCGCAGGTGCCCATCGCTGCCATTTCCCCGAAATCTGGACCAAGCAGGAAGCCGCCGCATCATGAGTGCCACGATTTTCACCAATGGAACGATCCTGACGCTGGACGATACCAATTCATCGCCCGAGGCGGTGGCTGTTGATGGCGAACGTATCGTGGCGGTCGGAACCCTGAATGTCATCCGCGCGGCCCTTCCCGGCGCGAAGGTTGTGGACCTTGCGGGCCGCACCCTGATCCCGGCCTTCATCGACCCGCACGGCCATTTCCCCGACAGCGCCTTCGTCACACTTCTGCGCGCTGATCTCGCCTCGCCCCCGCGCGGCGACTGCCGTTCGCTTGCCGATATCTTTGACCGGCTGCGTGCCAAGGCCGCGAAAACGCCGAAAGGCGAATGGGTCATGGGTGCTGCGCTGGATGAGACGCTGCTGCAAGAAGGCCGCATGCCGACCCGGGATGAGTTGGACGCGGTATCGCGCGACCATCCGATCTGGGTCATCCATACCTCGGGCCATTGCGGTGTCGCCAATTCCATGGCGCTTGCCCGGCATGGCGTCACGGAAGAAACACCCGACCCGGCCGGCGGCCGGTTCCTGCGGGACGCGGCGGGCCGTCTGACGGGTGGGATTGAGGGCCTGTCGGCGATGGGCGAAATGAGTGACACCCATTTCCTGATCGACAACAGCAATTTCGGCCGCTGCTTCGATGTGGCGCGCGAGGAATACCTGAGCCATGGCGTGACGCTGGCGCAAAACTCATGGACGGCGCTGCCGCTTCTGGAGCTGTTCGCAGATGTGGCGAAAGCGGGCGATCCCGGTATCGACCTTGTCCTGTTGCCGGTGGCCGAGATTGAGCCGGGGTTTTCCAAGGTGGGCCTTGGCCGCGACTGGCCCAGGGGTCAGCACATCACACTGGGCCCGCGCAAGCTGTTGACCGACGGGTCGTTCCTGATGCGCACGGCTTACCTGACGGAGCCCTATTACACCGGCGCGCCGGGCAAGACGCCCGATACGGGCCTTGCCTATATCGGGCGCGACACGCTTATCGCCGAGGTGAAAAAGCTTCACGATATGGGCTTTCAGATTCACACCCATTGCAATGGCGATGCGTCCTCTGACATGTATCTGGATGCGGTAGAGGCGGCGATCGCCGCCAATCCGCGCAAGGATCACCGCCATACGATCATCCACGGACAGGTGATGCGTGAAGATCAGCTTGAGCGTTGCGCGAAGCTGGGCGTAACGATCAGCTTCTTTCCCGCCCATGTCTGGTATTGGGGCGACAAGCACTACTCCGAATTCCTTGGCCCCGAACGGTCGCAGAATATCTCGCCCACCGGTTGGGCTGAAAAGGTCGGCGTACGGTTCACCATCCACAACGATGCCGCCGTCACGCCCACACGGCCCCTGCACCTGATCCACACGACGGTGACGCGACGAACCCATAGCGGTCGGGTTCTGGGTGAGCATCAGCGGATCAGCGCACTGTCGGCACTTCGTGCCCATACGATCGATGCGGCCTGGCAGGTGTTTCAGGAAAACGATCGCGGCTCTATCGAGCCCGGCAAGCTCGCCGATCTTGTCATCCTTGACGCCAATCCGCTGGACCGCCCGGACAGGATCGACACGATCCGGGTCGATCAGACCTGGCGCCGTGGTGCGCGTGTCTATCAGGCAGAAACCGGAACGGTCGGAGAACCTGCGTGAGCTACGCGATCTATGTCGGCAAGAACCACTCGGCCACCGGTCATGCCTGGCTTGGCGGCTATGGCGATGAACCTTCCTCGCACTGGCTTGAGATCATCCCGGCGAAAGACCATGAACCCGGTACGATGATCGATATTGGTGTCGGACCCGAGGCCGATATGCCGGGATGCCGCACGGCAATTCCGCAGGCCGCCCATACATTGCGGCATATGCGCGTCAGCTATTCCTACTATCTGGGCGTGCCTGCGCCGATCACAAATGGCGGGCTGAACGCGGCGGGCGTGGCGGTGCGCGATGTCTGGTCGACCTCTCGTGCGGAATTGCGGGACCTGACGCCGAAAGACCAGACCGGTCTGAACTATTCGGACCTCGCGCGCATCGTGATGGAACGCGCAACGACGGCGCGCATGGCGATCGAGATTTGTGCCGCCCTCATCGCCGAACATGGCGAGGCCACCTATGGTGGAAACTCGCACCTCTTCGCCGATGCGGATGAGGCCTGGGTGATGATCCAGTTCGCGGGCGGCAAGGGGCTTTGGGTGGCCGAACGGCTGGGACCGGACAGCATCCGCGCCTCGCGCCCCGGCTACGTGCTGGACGTGCCGGTCGACAAGCCGGACCATCCAAATTTCCTCTGGTCGCCGAATTTCGTCAGCTTCGCGCGCGAGATGGGCTGGTACGAAAGTGGCCCGTTCGATGCCAATACCATCTATGGCGACAGCAAGGGCCGCTGGGACGGCGTCCAGTGGATCGAGGCCGAGATGCAGGCACGCGCTGCGCGGCCTGAAAAGATCGGCCTGGCAGATGTCATCTGGGCAGTCCGGACCGAGAAGCTGACCGGAGACACGGCGGGCTATGGACAAGTCGTGCCGCTGGCCCGCCCGGCTGATCCCGCACTTCACATGATGTGGCATGCCACGACCGGTCCCGTCGCCGCGCCCTTCGCCCCGGTCTTTCTGGGTCAGGCCGATGTGCCGCCGGAATACGGGCCGCACCGCTATCTGACGGTCGGCGAATCCCACCGCTTCGTCGACATGAGAAAGGCCGTTTCAGGCGGTTTAGACACTGTTTCAAAGATCCCGCAGCCTCGTGAGGCACATCGTTCAGCCTTTTACGAATCCAAACGGCTGATGTATCTGATCCAGCTTCTGGGGACGGACGCATTGGGTCGGGTAACGGCGGCATTTGAAACCCGCGAACGCCTGCTTGCCAACCAAACCGGCAGCCATCTGCGGATCGC
The DNA here is from genome assembly GCF_049646345.1 of Albidovulum sp. Lineage (GTDB taxonomy): Bacteria > Pseudomonadota > Alphaproteobacteria > Rhodobacterales > Rhodobacteraceae > Albidovulum. The sequence continues at coordinate 11,468 of NZ_JBARVQ010000407.1, forward strand.
CGAAACCGCGTTGGCGGCTGGGCTGGACGATGACGTGCGGGTCCTTCTGAGTGACTTCAGCGCAAGGTCGCTGACAG
>NZ_JBARVQ010000408.1:0-3724 GCF_049646345.1 Albidovulum sp.
CCGGTCAGATATGGATCGCGCGGCCATAGGCGTCGAGCACGGCCTCATGCATCATTTCGCTCAGCGTCGGATGCGGGAAGACGGTTTCCATCAACTCGCCTTCGGTGGTCTCAAGCGTGCGGCCGACAACGTAACCCTGGATGAGTTCGGTCACTTCCGCACCGACCATATGGGCCCCCAGAAGTTCCCCGGTCCTGGCGTCGAACACGGTCTTGATCATGCCTTCCTGTTCACCCAATGCAATCGCCTTGCCATTGCCGATGAAGGGGAAGCGGCCGACCTTGACGTCGTGCCCCGCCTCTTTCGCCTTCGCCTCGGTCAGACCGACGCTGGCTACCTGCGGATGGCAATAGGTGCAGCCTGCGATCGAGTTCGGCTTGATCGGATGCGGATGCTTGCCGGCGATCAGTTCAGCGACCATGACGCCTTCATGGCTCGCCTTATGCGCCAGCCAGGGCGCGCCGGCGATATCGCCGATGGCATAAAGCCCCTCGACACCCGTCCGGCAGTGTTCATCCGTCACCACATGGGTGCGGTCGATCTTTACACCCAGCGCCTCCAGCCCGAGGTTTTCGACATTGCCGACGATGCCGACGGCGGAGATGACCGTGTCAAACTCCATCGTTTCGGTCTTGCCGCCCGCCTCGATATGGGCGGTGACCTTGCCCCCGCCCTTCCCGTCAGGCACGCGGTCGAGCTTCTTGACCGTGCTCTTCTCCATGATCTTCATGCCCTGCTTGACGAAGGCCTTCTTGGCGAAGGCCGATATCTCGGCGTCTTCAACCGGCAGGACCCGGTCCATCACCTCGACCACGGTCGTGTCCGCGCCGAGTGTGTTGAAGAACGAGGCGAATTCGATGCCGATGGCACCGGAACCGATGACCAGCAGCTTCTTCGGCATCCGTTTCGGCATCAGCGCATGTTTGTAGGTCCAGACCAGATCGCCATCCGCCTCCAGCCCCGGCAATTCGCGGGCGCGCGCACCGGTCGCCAGCACGATGGATTTCGCCGTCAGCTCCTCGGTCCCCTTGTCGGTCTTCACCGATACAGTTCCCTTCTTCGGCAAAGTCGCCGCGCCCATGAAGGTGGTGATCTTGTTCTTCTTCATCAGATGGCCGATGCCGCCGGAAAGCTGCTTGGCCACACCACGTGAGCGTTGCACGACCGCGTCAAGGTCATAGCCGATGCCGTCGGCCTTCAGCCCGAATTCCTTCGCGCGGTGCATAAGGTGGAAGACCTCGGCCGAGCGCAGAAGCGCCTTTGTCGGGATGCAACCCCAGTTGAGGCAGATGCCGCCCATATGTTCCCGCTCGACAATCGCGACGTTCAGACCCAGCTGCGCGCCCCGGATCGCGGCGACATAGCCGCCCGGTCCCGCGCCGATCACGATCATGTCGAAACTCTTGGCCGCCATCTCATCCTCCCTCGGAAAAAGTAGTTTGATGCTAAACTACTTTTCAGATCCACACAATGCGACCAGCGCCGTGGCCGCTTGCGCCCAGCGCATGGCTGCACTCAGCCCTGTTTTTCAAGCGCCCGCACGATGGCACCATAGCCGCCATCCCTGAGGAACTCTTCTTCCTCGGCGCTTGATTTGCGCCCCAAAGCCGCATTGCGGAACGGGAAACGCCTGAAACGGCGGATGATCTCGCGATGCGCCTCGGCATGAACCAGATAACCACTCTTCGTCTCGGGCAGGCAGCGCTCCACCAGATCGACCGAGCGGTTCTGGTCGGCCATATCCTCGGAATGCTCGAACGGCATGTAGAAGAACACCCGCTCAGGCTCGGCGATTTGCAGGTCATAGCCCTTGTCGATGGCCATTGACGCCGCAGCAAGGGCGCTTGCATCGGTGGCGAAAGCCTCGGGCCGCCCCCGGAACAGGTTACGCGAAAACTGGTCGGTCAGGATCAGATAGGCCAGCGTGCCGCGCGGACCATTGCACCAGAATTCGCGCTCTCCGGCATGGGCGGCCTGCCATTCAGCACCGAACCGGGCACGGATCTCCGCGTCCACATCATCGGATGCGACATACCAGCCTTTCGGCCCGATCTCGTGCAGCCAGAAATCAATGACAGCGTCAGGTTCCGACATGATGCGCCCCCCGCATTCTGGGAATGGATACCCCAAGACTTGCAGGAAGCGCGCCGGAATGCCAGCAGAACCATGTCAGTCGGGTTTTCCGGCCTCATCCTCGGCGAGGGCGGCCGCCTCATCCTGTGCTTCGGCCGCCATTTCCGCTGCTGCCTCGACCGCGACGAGACCCGCCGTGGGCGAGAGCGCCATGTAGGACCCGGTCTGCTCGGTTGTCGGGGCCGCACGGCGCGTCATCCGCCATGCGGCGTAACCCGCCATCAGTGCGAAGAGGACCGCGATGAAAAGGAAAAAGCCCGATGGCCCGAAGACCGCCATGATCCAACCGGTCAGCAGCGGGCCACCGATGGCACCGACGCCGTTGATGAAGATCAGCCCGGCCGAGGCCGCAGGCATGTCGGCGCTTTCGAGAAAGTCATTGGTATAGGCGACCAGCAGCGAATAAAGCGGGTTCGACACCCCGCCCATCAGCGCACCGACGAAGACGAGCAGGTGGAAATTCGCCTCCATCAGCACCGGGATGATCGTGCCCACCGCACCGAAGGCCGCAAGGCCAAGGACCAGCATCCGCCGGTCCATCCGGTCCGACAGCCAGCCGATCGGGTATTGCAGGATCAGCCCGCCGACATAGATCGAGGCGACGAAGATCGACAACTCCTTGACCGACAGCCCGACATTCGCCCCCCAGACCGAGGCCATACCGAACTGTGCCGAAAAGACCCCGCCCAGCAGGAATATCCCGACACAGCCCAAGGGGGAGGTCTGATAGAGTTTCAGGAAGCTGAGCGGTTTCGTCAGTTCAAAGGCGGGTGCCGGGCTCGCCGTCAGCAGGATCGGCGTGAAGGCGATGGAAACGAGAACCGACGGGATGACGAAAAGCAGGTATCCCGAAGGATCGCCGACGTTCAGCAGGGCCTGCGCCGCGACGATGCCGATCATCTGCATGATCATGTATAGCGACAGCGCCTGCCCCCGCGTCTCATTCGTCGAGGCGTTGTTCAGCCAGCTTTCGGCGGTGATGTAGACCCCCGAGAAGGAAAAGCCGATCAGAACCCGCATCAGCGCCCAGGCGATCCAGTCGGGTGCCGCCGCATAAGCCACCAGTACCGCCGAAATCATCGACCCGAGTGCCGCGAAAACCCGCACATGGCCGACCGAGCGGATCATGCCCGGCGTCATCCGGCTGCCAAAGAGGAAGCCGAGGAAATAGGCTGACATGACGACCGACATTTCGGTGGTCGAAAAGCCCTCGATCGCGCCCCTGATCCCCAAAAGCGTGCCTTGCACACCGTTGCCGATCATCAAAAGCATCATGCCCAGAAGCAGGGGCCAGGATGTGCGCATAACAGTCAGCATCGGAACGGTCTTTCAAAAGGATTGCACGGCGGGTTACGCCGGTTGGTGATTGATTTCACGTCCCGGCGCGACCGGGTGTCACCGGATTACGCCGTACAGGCAAAAGAAGCGAGGCATCGCCATAGGAAAAAAAGCGGTAACCGGACGCGATCGCGTGATCGTAGACGCGCCGCATGCGATCCTTGCCCATCAGGGCCGAGACCAGCATCAGAAGCGTCGATTTCGGCAGGTGGAAATTGGTCATCAACCCGTCCGTCACCCGAAACGCATAGCC
>NZ_JBARVQ010000409.1:0-6320 GCF_049646345.1 Albidovulum sp.
GGGCATCGCGGCCGGGTTCGGCGATCCGCGGGTCAAGATGGTACGCATGGGAATGAAACGTAACGACAACAACTCGCAGGCCCCCTTTCCAACACCGTTCGAAGAAGAAGTTGGGCCAAGATCGACCGAGACGTGGGTGGAGGGAATGGTGGTCCTACACAACCCGAATGCACGTATTCCCCTTGATCCAGGTCTCATACCGGGGTCAGCGCATGAATTCCTCCAAGAAGACGGAAGCATCATGTCACTGTTGCCCGACTTTCACCCTTTCGTTTCGCAAAGCATTGTCACGCTAGAGGACGAGCACGACGCGCGAGATGGCTAGCCAGCACGGCTAGAAAAACCGGCATCGTCGAGTTGCTCACGGTCGGGTAGGTCGCGTAGGGTTTCCAACCCAAAGGTGACCAGGAACTGTTCGGTGGTCACGAACGTGTACGGAGCCCCGCGCCGGGGCGCACGGGGCCCTGTTCCAACCAGGCCCCGGTCATGCAATCGACCTACCAGGTCACGACTGATCTCGTTGCCGAATATGTCCTTCAACCCGTCGCGGGTGATCGGCTGGTGGTAGGCAATGGCGGCCAACACCGCGACGTCGAATTCGGTTAAGTCCGGCAATTGATCTCCAACGTCGGCCGCCGACCGGATCGCGGGAGCATAGGCGGCGCGTGTACGGAACATCCAACCACCTGCGACCTCGGCGAGTTCGAAGGCTCTTCCCTCAAGGTCGGCCGCGAGATCCTCGACCAGGAGGTCTACTGAAACCCCCTGTCCCACCACGCGGGCGAGGTCTTCGCGCGGTACCGGTGACGCAGAGGCGAACAGAACCGCCTCGATCCGGCGCATCCATTCGCGCCAGCGCAACTCGGTGGGCAATTCCTCGAGCTCTCTATCTAGGTCGGGTTCGGCATGGTCCTTGGCCATCTCTACACCCCGTAGAGCCGGAAGGTATCGCGCCCGGTGAGTTCGCGGACAGCGCCGAGGTCAACCAGCCGGTCGCAAAGCCGCCGCGCGGAGCGATCCGGCAAGGGCAAGGCAGAAGGGGCCAGGGCATCGCGCGCTAGGAACATATCAACGGCGTCCCCGGCGCCCTTGGCCCGGAGTCTTGGCGCGGCCTCTTTCAAATACGCTGTCCGGCGCGCCAGATCCGCGGCCAGCCGTACGACCTCGATTGCCGACTTGGTCACGGCACGATGACAGGCCATTCCCAGCTCTGTGCCGCCCTTCCTCAAGTCGGTTCGCTTGAAACCGGGCGCCAGGAGCGGCAGAACATGGTTCCAACCGAGCGCCTGTGCCAGCGCGGCATCCGCCAGAACTAATGCCGCCACGTCCTGACGCGGTACGTCGGCCAACACGGTTTCCAACACCATCGCGGCGCGGGTCACCGGAGCGCCCTGCCCCGCATCCAGCCATTCGGCAACCTGCCCAGACTCGATGGTAGGCAAGGCACGATGCAGCGCCTTAACCGAGGTCGGCCGCTCAACGGAACGCTGCCAGGACAGGTAGGTTTCCCCTGCTGGCCCAGGCAAATCGCCAGACCTCAACAGGTGCAGCGCGTCGCGCAGCTCCGCTGCCCGCTCCGGACGCCCTATAAACGCGGTACAAGCCTCCGCCGCACGCAGCGCCAGGCGTTCTCGCAACAAGCACTGGGGCACCTCTGGGCGGTTCGACACAAGATGCAGGTGGTTGAGCGCCGCACCTGACAAAAAGGCCACATCTTCAAGGGTTTCCGCCCTTGCAGAGGTGATCCACGCAGGCATTGGAGGTAGAGTATCGAAGTCGACTCGGGCATATGTCATGCCACAACACTATCCTAAGGCGGCGCTTTTCACCACAATATAGTGTGTAAACCGCCCCACGTTTCAGCTATTCATTATGTCCAATAAGGTTGCCTTATCGGACATAATTGGGATAGGCTCAGAACCATGAGCCAGACACCCAGAAACACGCCCCGGGAGGCCGGGAATTCGCGCTCGACGTCGCAGGATGCGACCGGTGAGAACGAATTCGACACAAGAGACGCTCCCGATGGAGCCTCTATCGCCCTGCCCGCCCATGTCGCCGGATCCGGGATCCTCGACCGGCTGATCGACACCGCCCGTGACTACGCCAAAGCCTCGACGGCCGAGAACACCAACAGGGCCTATGCCGCCGACTGGAAACACTTCGCCCGCTGGTGCCGGAGGAAGGGGGCGGAGCCCCTGCCCCCCGCGCCCGAACTGATCGGGCTCTATCTGGCCGATCTGGCCTCAGGGTCAGGCCCCTCCCCTGCGCTCCTAGTGTCGACAATCGAACGGCGGCTTTCGGGTCTTGCCTGGCACTATGCGCAGCGCGGCTTTGCGCTCGACCGCAAGAACCGGCACATCGCCACCGTGCTGGCGGGGATCAGGCGCAAGCACGCGCGGCCGCCGGTGCAGAAGGAAGCAATCTTGCCCGAAGACATCCTCACCATGGTCGCCACCCTGCCCCACGATCTGCGGGGCCTGCGCGACCGGGCGATCCTTCTGCTGGGCTTTGCCGGTGGGCTGAGGCGGTCGGAGATCGTCAGCCTTGACGTTGGCAAGGACGACACGCCCGACAGCGGCGGCTGGATCGAGATCCTCGACGATGGCGCTGTCCTCACGCTCAACGCCAAGACCGGCTGGCGCGAAGTCGAGATCGGGCGCGGCTCCACGGATCAAACCTGCCCCGTGCATGCTCTCGAGCAATGGCTGCACTTTGCGAAGATCGACTTCGGCCCGGTTTTCGTGCGGACCTCGCGGGACGGCAAGCGAGCGCTGGAAGTTAGACTCAGCGACAAGCATGTCGCCCGGTTGATCAAGCGGACAGTCCGCGATGCCGGGCTGCGCGCCGACCTGCCGGAAAAGGACCGGTTGGCGCTTTTTTCCGGTCACAGCTTGCGCGCCGGTCTCGCAAGTTCGGCCGAAGTCGATGAGCGCTACGTCCAGAAGCAGCTTGGACACGCATCAGCGGAAATGACCCGTCGGTATCAACGCCGCCGCGACCGCTTCCGGGTAAACCTGACCAAAGCCGCAGGGCTGTGAGGAATGCGGAACCTTCCCCGCGGGGAAGATCAGCCGTCGAGCGCGTGAAGAAGATCCTGACGGTTGTGCAGGACGCGCAGCACTGTCCCACCCCCCTGCCCATCCAGATAGATCACCAAATGCGCGCCGGAGGGGTGGATGCGGATGGGCGGCGTGAACTCGGAGCGTTCTCGGGCGATGGCGGGAAAGTCGGCGATAGTTTCGAAGGTCATGACCAGCGCATCGAGATAGCGGTCAGCCTGATCGTCGGACCAACGTTCGGCGGTGAAGCGCCAGATTGCCGCCAGATCATCCTCGGCTGCCGGGGTCAGTCGATAACGGCCCTTAGCCATTCCGGGCGGCACGCATCCGTGCTTTGAACGCATCGGCGTCGAATGTTGCGGCAGGTCCACCGACCAAAGCCGCGTCAACCGCTGCCTGCACCTCGGTAATCGCAGCCGTGCGGGCCTGATCGCGGCGGATCAGGTCGCGGACGTAGTCGGAGGTGTTGGCGAAGCGGCCGGTCTGGGACTGGGCTTCGACCCAAGCCTTCATCTCGGCCGGAAGGGATACATTCATCGTGGACATGGTACCTCCTGCCGATGAACGTATGGCAAAGATTGCCAAACCGCAACGCCGATGGCGCGTAAGCTGGGTTTAAACCCACCTTACCGAAGGGAATCTTCCCCGCGGGGAAGGCCCCTGCCCTAGCCTTCCAGCTGATCCAGCATCAACCGCACCGCCTGTTCCAGCCGCCGCCGGTCAATCGTAGTGAAGTCACGATCCAGCTGAATCTCCAGCTTGCCGACGGCAGCCACGCATTTACCGCGCCCTTCGCGTCGGTCGAATTGAAAACTGGTCCTGGCCTTGGCGGGCTTCACCGCCTTCGCCGCAGCCTTGACCATATCCGGCGCGGTCCGGTCGTCTTCGGACGGAACATCACCCGTGAACCGCCGCAGCACGTTCAGCTCATCCTCGACCGAGCGGTTGTCCCAGTCCTTCAACGCCTCGCGGATCATCAGGACGATCCCTTCGACCTCATCGAGCCGTGCGGCCAGTGCAAGGCCGAGCGCGCGCGGGATCTCCTCAACAAAGCGCAGGTCCTTGCCCAGCCGGTCGACCACGCGGATGAAGGTTCGGATATAGCTGCGCTTCTGATAGCCTGCGGATTTGAAGAGCACCGCCACCGCCTTGTCGGGATCGCTGACCTCGGTATCGGGGTCGCCCGCATAGTCGAGCGCCAGCATCGCCATCTCGGCGAAGGAAATATCCTTCCGGACAAGGTTCTCATCCACCATCTTGCGGTAGAGCGCATCGAGACTGTCGCCGGGCTGACTAACGGCGGCCGGGATCGCGCCGTAACGCTCGGTGTCGCCGGTCTCCTCCAGCAACTCCCTGAACGCGGACAGGCGGCGATAGCCTTGAATGAGTTCGTAACGCCCGTCCTCGCGCGCCTCGACGCGGATCGGGTTCGAGAGGCCCAGTTCGGCAATGGAGCCCTTCAGCTCTTTCAGTTCGTAGTCGAGACCCTTCTTGCGATCGCGGACCAGCTTTGACATTTCGACCCGGTCTAGGGGCAGCAGATCGATCACCAGACCAAGTCGCTTCAGACGGACATGTTCATGAGCAAGCGCGTCGTTTTCAGCGCGGATTTGTGCCTCCACCTCCTGCCGTTCGCGGGTTGCGTCGGCGGTCTCGGAGATCGCGGCCGCCATGGGGCCGCGACGGGCAGGGGTGTCGGATACCTTCCCCGCGGGGAAGGTCCGGGGCGCATCGGCCACGACTTCTACCGGGATGTCGATGTCGAACATGCGGCGTTTCTTGCTCATGATCCGGCCTCCTTAAATCTTGTCCCAGGCAGCGATGACGCTGCCCTTGAATTCGTCATAGGCGCGGTCGAAACTGGCGCGCGCCCGGCGCCAAGTTTCCCGCGTCATCTCGCGGTAGTCGATCTCATAGACCGACGACAGGAACCGCCCGGATTGCTCAACCGCGCGCGTCATCTCGATCGGGTGTTCGGCCACATGTGCCCCGAAAACCTTACGGAAGGCTTCAAACATCGCGCGGTGCAGGTCGTTGCCGGGCTCATACCGCGTCATCAGGAAGCGGATATCGGCGAAAGCCTTGGGGAGCGTTACCTTCCCCGCGGGGAAGGTCGGGCCGAAGCCAGAGAGATCCTCCAGCGCCTCGGCGAGCTGGCCGATGAAGCTGGTGGTGCTGTCATATTCCCAATAGCCGGGGCCCGAGGGGATATAGAGCATGTCGGCGGCAAAGACTGCGTTCATCGACTGATAGCCGATGGCGGGCGGGCAGTCGAAAAGGATGAGGTCGTAGTCGTCATCGCCAAGCCCGTCGAGATAGCGCGAGACGGCGGCGAAGAAGGACCATTCGGGGTTCAGGTGCCGGTACTGGGCAGAGGCGAATTCGACGAAGGCCGCATTGGCGCAGGAGGGGACGATGTCGATGGTCGACCAGGCGGTCGGCTTGATGAAGTCCGAATGGCGCAGCTCACCGAGGCCCAGATCGCGGATCGAGGCGGGAATCTGGCGGCGGGGCAGGGCGGTGCCGCTGGCAGCCCCGGTCGTGGCAGCGTTCATCCGGTCGGTTTCACGGATGAGATCGCGGGCCATGATGCCCCAGACGGTGTAATCCTCGGCCACGTCGGTGAGGCCCATGGAGTGGCTGAGCGTCGCCTGCGGGTCGAAATCGACGAGCAGCACGCGGTAGCCGTCCAGCGCTGCCGCATGGGCAAGGTGGAGGGCCACGGTGGATTTGCCGGCACCGCCCTTGAAATTGGCGACGGCAGCGCGGAAGGCGCGTTTGCCGGCGGGGCGGGGGGGCATCAGCGATTTGCGGTTGATCTTCATCTTGCGGCGCAGCGCATTGATCTCATCAAGCGAGAACCAGCGCTGGCGGCCATCGGGCTCGACTTCCCCGCCGGGAAGGTCGGGTTCGGCGGCGAGGCGGCCACGGAAGGTCGACTGGTTGATGCGGAAGATCAGTTCAGCCACTTCCCAGGAGGAAAAGCGGCGCAGCGTCTTGGTATTCTCGGGGCTGAAAGTCTGCTGGCGGATCCAGCTTTGCATCTTCAGCGACTGCGATTGCAGCCGTGCCAGGTCTTCGTGTGTATACATGCTCGCCTCAAACAGAACGTAAATTCTTGTTGTTTTCCGAAATACGCCGGATTTGCCAAAAATGCAAAAGCGAAGTTATCATCATTGCAGATCTTCCCTGCGGGGAAGATTCCCGGCCTGAACCACGGGATTCGCCGCGAATCGGAAACTGGGGCAGGGTAGGGGG
>NZ_JBARVQ010000410.1:0-5231 GCF_049646345.1 Albidovulum sp.
TCCGCAGGCCGCTGCCGCTCTCCGTTCCCCCCGACAGGGCACCGATGTAAAGCGAAAAGGCCACCAGCATCGCCCCCATCAGTGGCAGGGCGACGGTCAGCGGCACGGTCGTGCCCGACCCGCCCGCATCCGCCTTTTCCATGTCGGCGGGGGCCGGAACCGACAGGATCTCGATCCGGGTTTCGCCACCCAGTACAAAGGTCAGGCCGGGCCGCACCGGGCCGGTGCGCGGATTGCCCTTGCTGACCGCCGTATGGCCGCGATCGGAACTGAAATACTCCCACTGGCCGCCGGTCTTGGCCCGCTGCAGCGTCAGGTGACCGGCAACCACATTCTGCGCGCCAAGCCGCAGATCGTCGCCCGGGCCGGTGCCGATCGTGATCCGGTCTCCGGTCAGAAGGACACCGCTTTCAAGGTCGATGCCGCCCGTGACCTCGGCGCGCAGAACCTTTGGAGTGAAAAGCCCGAGCGCCATCAGAAGAACCCCTGTCCGCGGATGGAGACGATGGTCGGCGCGAGGGCCGCGAGGATAATCGACATCATCATCAGAAAGACCGGCAGGACGATATTGGTCTTCAGCCGTTCGGCAGTCCGGTTCGCCATTTCTTCGCGCAGGTAACGCAGTTCCTCGGCCTGGGCGGTGTAGAACTGTTCGGCCTCGCCGCTCGACCGCTCACCCTGCGCGAGGTTCTTCAGGATCGTCTTGACCGTCACCGGCTTCACACGTTCGACCATCCGGTGCAAAGCCTCGTCGAAACTGGTGGAATCCGCGTCCTTCGCCGTCAGCGCGATTTCGCGCGACAGGGGTGTGCCCGGCGATGCCTCCACATACTTCGCCAGCGCCTTGCGTGGCGTACCGCCCGCCTGCACCACCAGCACGGCAAGGTCGAGGAAGAAGGGGAATTCGCGCTCCAGATCATCGGCGTTCTTCTGCGCGGCACCGCGCACGTCGAGGATCAGGAAGACGGCGATGAAAAGCGCGCCGAACATCCACCACTTGATCATCGTGCTGCCTGCGACGGCCGCCCCCGCCCCGCCAATCGCGGCATTCAGGGCGAAGAAGGCGCCGACCACCGCCCCGACAAGCAGGCTGAGCACGACGACCGCGGCAAGGTATTGCCGCCCATCGACCCCACCAAAGGGTCGCCCGGCATAGGTCAGTTGCTGATCGAGGTCATCGGTCATGGTCGGGAACGGCGCAGACAGTCCGACAAAGGCCGTGCCAATCGCCCGGATCACCCGCGCCGCCCGTTCGCGCTGGATGGGTTCAGCCGCAAGCTCGGTCTGGAACCGTGCGGTCGACCGCGTCAGCCAGTCGGCGACCAGAAGACCCGCGAAAAGGGTGCCGAGCCCGACAGCGCCCGCGATGGCGAGGGAGAGCAGTTCCGGGGTCATACATTCGCCTTTGTCAGATAGTGACCGATGATATGGGCGGACAGGAAACCGAGGACGGCAATGCCGACCAAAAGCTGGCCCAGCCCGTCCTCGAACACAGAGGTTTCGTGATCGACGACGAAGGCCGAGGCAATGGCGACCAACGGACCGATGAAGGACATGAGGTAGAGGTTCCGCCGCCCGTTTTCGCTGGCGGTGCGGATCTTCTTGTTCAACCGTTCGATCTCGATCAGCGTGCGCGACAGGCTTTTCAGCGCCTCGATCAGCCGCCCGCCGCTAGACGTGCCGACACGCACGACCGAGGCGGTCAGGGTGAAGCTGCGCGAATTCAGCCGCCGCGCCATCTCGGTGAAAGCCTCATCGATACCCATGATCTCCACCCGGCGCTGAAGGCGGGCGATTTCCACATCGGCCGGGATCGGGGCCGAGCTTGCGACCTTCTTCAACGCGGTTTCCAGCGTGGCGCCGGCCGCCATTTCGTTCGCGACCTGCTGCAACGCCAGCGGCAGCGCCAGTTCCAGTTCCCGCGCGCGCTGCCCGGCCGCCCTCTGGTAGAGGAAGACCGGCAGCGCCAGTCCGATCAGGACAAGGACGATGATCGAGGGCAGTTTCAGGCCGACCGCGAACAGGGCCGTCCCGACAACAAGGTTCGCGAAGAGAAGCAGCGCCAGCGTATCGACCGGGGCGATCTTCTTGCCGAAGGCGAAGGTCAGCACCGCCGTCACCTTTTCGCGCGGATCGTCGTCCAGCCGCGCCCAGAACCAGCCCAGCGCCTTATGCAGGCCCACCTGCCCGCCGAAGAGGGCGCCCCCCAGAAGGATCGCGGCCAGAAGATTGGGAAGGGGACCGGGATCAGGCAGCATGGGCCTGCTCCGCCTCGGTGTCGAAGAAACTGCCGATCTCGATCAGCCCATGCGCCGACAGCTCATCAAAGAAGCTCGGGATATAACCCGAGATGACATGGCGCGGACTTGGACCCTCTTCAACCATCTCGAAGATCGGGTTGACCGGGATGCCTCCGGTCTCGGGGTCGAACGCGCCCAGTTCTGCGATTTCAACGACGCTGCGTTGACGGGCATTCGGGGCCGCGTCGGGGTCGAGCGAGCGGGTCTTGCGCACCTGCACGATCACATCAATGGCCGCGCCGATTTGCTGGCGGATGGCATGGATCGGCAGATCCTGTCCCGATTGCAGCACCATGGTTTCCAGCCGCAGGATCAAATCCTCGGGCGAATTGGCATGGGCTGTTGTCATCGACCCGGAATGGCCGGTATTCATCGCCTGCAGCATGTCCAGTGTCTCGCCGCCCCGGCATTCGCCGACGACGATCCGGTCGGGCCGCATCCGAAGCGCGTTCTTCACGAGGTCACGGATCGAAATCTCGCCCCGCCCGTCCATATTCGCGCGTCGTGCTTCCAGCGTGACGAGGTTGCGGTTGAGAAGGCGCAGTTCCGACGTGTCCTCGATGGTGACGATGCGCTCATCCTCGGGCACGAACATCGCAAGCGCGTTCAGCAGCGTCGTCTTGCCCGATCCAGTCCCGCCGGAAATCACGATGTTCTTGCGCGATTTCACGCAAGCTTGCAGGAACCGTTCCATCGGCAGCGACATGGCGCGGTTGCGGCGCAGATCGCTGACCGCCCAATGGCCCTTGCCGAACTTGCGGATCGTCAGCGACAGCCCGCCAAGCGAGGTTGGCGAGGCGACGATATTGGCCCGGCTGCCATCGGGCAGGCGCGCATCGGCCATCGGCGCGCCTTCGGTCAACTGCTTGCCATCGCGCCCGGCGATCCGGGCGGCGACCGTGAACAGCTCGCTTTCAGAGGCGAAGGACAGTCCGGTCTCGAACATCCGGTTGCCCTTCTCGACAAAGATCCGGTCAAAGCCGCAGACCATGATTTCCGAGATCATCGGCACGTCGAGCAGGAACTGGATCGGACCGAGCCGGAAGAAAAGCCCCAGCACCTTTTCGCGCACCGCATCGCGGATGAGGGCGAGCTTGAACGTCTCGCCGATCATGCCCGAAATGGCCTTGTAGGCCGCGTCGAAGCCGTCATGAACCAGTCGCAGGTCGGCGGCGGTCGAAAGTGCCGTCATCTCCAGCCGCAGTTCCGAGGCCAGTTCCTCACGCAGCTCAATCGCGCGGGCGCGCTGTTCGGCGTTCAGTTGCGAAAAACTGAGTTCGATATCGCCCCGCGTCCCGCTCATCAGGCAGGCCGAGATCAGGGGGCGACGCAAAGCCTCTTTGCAGTAGCGGTTGATGGTCGCGATCATGCCGGGCTTGCCGGCCAGATCGAGTTCCACCGACAAAAGCCGGTCCAGTTCCGCCGACAAGAGCGCCTCGCGCTGGCGTTCGTCGCCATCGAAAAGGTCGCGGCGGCGGTCTTCGTAGTCCAACAGCGCCTCGTTCATCATCAGTTCGATATCGGCAAGTTCAGGCATCACCGTCTGTTCGGTGATGGAGCGGTTGAGGTCGAGAAGCTGCAGAAGGTTGTTGCCAAGCCACAGTTCCGCCCCGTCCTCCAGCACGGTCTCGGCACCCTGCGCCAGCGCCTGACGGCCAAGCTTCGTGCCGGTGGAGACGAGCGAGACGACCTGCCACCGCGTTTCGCCCGACCGCAGGATCAGCCTTGCATGGCGCGCCTCGATGCCGCTGCCTTCCAGATGGATGAACCCCGCCTCGCCACGCCGGGTCCGGTCGTCGCCAAGCTCGTAATAGCTTTCCTCCAGCGCCACGACCGCCCGGCGGTTGCCATAGGCGTCGCAGATCCTGAGATGCGCGCGCGCCTTGGTCATTGGCTCACCGTCTCAGTGATGCAGTCTTCGGCGTTTTCACAAGGGTTGCGGAGGACGAGCGTCAGGGCCCCAGTCGCGGTTTCAGCCTCGGCCAGGAAGCGTTCTACATCCCCTGCCGGGGCCTGCAACGTCACCGAATTGTAGTCGGGCCGGTCCTTCGTCTCATATTCGCCGCGGCTGTCGACTTCGCCCACCGCCATGACCTCGATGTTTTCCAGAAGTAGTTTGGACAATGCCTCGGTCTGGCTGACCTCATAGGTGCCGATCACATCGACCCGCGCACCGGGAGAGATGAATTTCTCGACCGTGCGATTGGGTTCAACCGGGATCGAAAAGGCGCGATTTCCGGGCTTGATCCGGCGGGCAAAGGCGTTTTCTTGCGTCAGGAAGAACTGTGCGCGCTGCAGGAAACTGCCCGAGGGCACGTCCTGCCCAAAAACCCGGCCGCGCAGGTTGATGCGCGTCGCGGCATTGTCGTCGAGCGCCCAGCGGAAATCCTCGGCCAGCATCTGCGGCATTTCCTGCGACACAAGATATTTCTCGATGAAGGCGTCGTCGATCTCGGTGCCCGCGCGGATCACCAGCCCGTCCTCGGCCGCCAGCCGCAGCTTGCGCATCGTCGCGGTCTGGGTCGCGACCTCCTGATAATAGAACCAGGCCACACCGAAGGCGAGCATCGCCGCGAGGAAGTAGAAAAGACTGCGCATCATTCCTCCTGAAAATTCATCACCACGGTCGAGCGGTCCTGCCCGGCGGGATCGGGTTGAAAATAGAGGAAAAGCGAACAGCCCGGTCGGTATCCGACAAAAAACGACGTGTCGTCATCCGAGGCATCCGTGACCTGAAACCCCTCGGCCTCAAGCCGCGCGACATAGTCGGGCGCGACCTTGTCCGGCAGACCGGTTTGCGACAGGATCGCCTGGCCTGTGCACCCGCCCGAGACGGAGGACATCAGGAACGCCGTGCCTTCGGGAAGGCTTCCAAGGATGCCCGGCGCGGCTGATCCGGCACCCCCGAATTGCGGGGCGCTGATCATTAGC
>NZ_JBARVQ010000411.1:0-9206 GCF_049646345.1 Albidovulum sp.
TTGATCGCGATGAAGATCAGCTCCTTGTATTTCTGTTCCAATGGGCCCTTGGTCTGTGGCACCGCGCGGAAGGCGAGGAAGGTTTCCAGATAGTCCGGGTCCATCTCGGCCAGCGCGTCCCACATCGGGTTCCAGTCACCGGTGGCGCGCTGCGCCTCGGTCGCGGGATAGGTCTTGTCACTCATGCGGCTGCCTCTTTTTGCTGTGCCCGTCTATCACGGACAACGGTGATACGGTTCATGCACCGGTATTGGGGCAGGTAATCCGCCACCGCAAAATGCATGGTCACCCGGTTGTCCCACATCGCCAGTGCGCCGGGCGACCAGCGAAAGCGCATCTGGATTTCGGGCTTGTTCATGTGGTTGGCCAGCCAGAGCTTCATGGCATTCGACTCGATCGTGGTCATGCCGACGATCTGGTTCACGAAGCTTTCGTTGAAATTGAGGAATTTGCGCCCCGTTACCGGATGTCTGGCGATCAGGGGGCGGACCATATGGCCAAAGCGAGATACCGCTTCGTCCAGGCGCGCCTTGCCGGTTTTTCCGTCCCTGTCCCCGGCAAAACTGTTGCGGAAATCGCCCAGGTCGTGGACCGCCTCCATACCTTCCAGATCACGTTTCATGCCTTCGGGCAGGCGATCATAGGCGGCATAACAACTGGACCACATCGTATCGCCGCCGCAGGGTGGAACCTGCCGTGCGATCAGGATCGACGCAAAGGGCTGTTCAGCCTTGAAGGTCAGATCCGTATGCCAGGTATTGGTGTCGGGCGGTGTGTTCGGGTCGTTTTCCAGCTTCACGATCCGCTCATACCCCTCGACATGCGGATAGAGCGGATGGGGTTCGTCAAGATCGCCGAAGCTCTGGGCAAAGGCCATATGGGCTTTCGGGCTGATTTCCTGCCCGCGCACGAAGATGACCAGATGATCAAGCAGCGCCTGATACAGCGCATCCAGCACCGGCTGGGTCAGCGGCGCGGAAAAATCGACGCCGGAGACTTCGGCGCCGATATTCGGTGTGATCTTTTCGATGCTCAGCATGTTCGCTCCTTCGAGGTTCAACCACCCCGATGTTTGAAGCTGTCGCGGCGGAAGGAGTAGAGTGCAGCCGGGTCGACCTGGACGTCAACCACTGCCGGTTTGCCGCAGTCCAATGCTGCCTCGATCGCCTCGGCCATACCTTTGAGCGTATCGGCGCGGTACCCCTTGGCGCCGTATAGCTCGGCCAGTTTATCGAAGGGCGGAGAGGAGATATCGGCCCCGATGTAGCGCCCGCCGAAGAAATCGCGCTGATAGGCTTTCTCGGCCCCCCAGCAACCGTTGTTCATCACCACGGTCACGGTGTTGATGCCGTGATCGACGGCGGTCGACAGTTCCGAGACCGTCATGCCAAAGCCGCCATCGCCCATCAAGCTGACCACAGGCCGTTCCGGGGCGGCCAGCTTGATCCCCAGCCCGCAGGCGAAGGAAAAGCCGACGAGGCCAAAATCCAGCGGCGTGAAGAGGCTTTTCGGGGTCCAGTAGTTCAGCGCGTCGGTGGCCTGAAGGCAAAGCGTGCCTGCATCCATGGTCACGGCGGCATCGTGTGGCAGGACATCGCGCAGCGTCTTGAAAAGACCCGACGGGTGGATTGGCATTGCATCCACCTGCGCATCGGCATCGCGTTTGGCGAGGAAAGCCTGACGCTCGGCCTTGTAGGCGTCCGTCCATGTGTCGGCGCTGGCGCGGTCGCGGAGCTTGCCCACGGCCTCGGTCAGCTGGACGGCTGCCGTCGGCGCATCGGCCCAGATGCCAAGGGCCACGGGGAAATAGCGGCCAATGGCGGTGGGTTCCAGTTCCACCTGAATGATCGCTGCATCGCGATTGATATTGTCGTAGCTGTAGAAGGTGGCGTTGAAGCCAACCCGTGTGCCCAGCGCGAGGATCACATCAGCCTCGCGCACCAGCCTTGAGGCGACGATGTTACCACGCGGGCCCATCTGGCCTGCATTCAGGGGGTGGCCGAAGGGGATGGCATCGCCGTGGCCGGGCGAGGTGACGATGGGTGCATTCAGCGCCTCGGCCAAGGCCAAGGCCTGAACATGGCCGCCGGTGTTCTTGATGCCACCGCCCGCGATAATGACGGGACGGGAGGCACCCGTCAGCATCTTCGCGGCCTGCGCGATGGCCTCGGCAGGCGCGGCGGGATTGGATTGGCTGCGATAAGTCTCGGGCGTCTGGAAGGCGTCGAACTCGGACTGCGCCGACAAGACGTCGCGCGGCAGGTTCAGTTGCACAGGCCCGCGCCGGGGCGTCATCGCCACGCGGAAGGCTTCGCGCACCATTTCGGGCACGCGGTCGGCACTGGTCGCGGTCCAGGTCTTCTTGGTGATCGGGGTGAACAGCGCCTGCTGATCGACCTCCTGAAACGCATCGCGGTAGACATGCGATGAGGCGAGCGATCCGGCGATAGAGACGACCGGCGAATAGGCGGCCTTGGCCTGCCCCAGCCCGGTCACAAGGTTGGTGGCCCCCGGTCCGTTCTGGCCCGCCAGCACGACGCCGGCCTGACCGCTCATCCGCGCGTAACCATCGGCCATATGGGTGCCGGTGCGTTCGTCATGGACCCCGATCAGGTTGATTTCGGACGCATCATAAAGTGCGTCGAACATCTCCATCGTCGCCGAGCCGATAAGGCCGAAGACATGGCCGACCTTTTCCGCCTTCAGCGCCTCGACCGCGGCTTGTCCGCCTGTGAGTTTTACCATGGTTCAGTCCTTCTCAAAGATACGGCCAAGAAACCCGAGGATCGGGCTTAGAAAAAGCTGCGGCTCTTCCAGAAGGCCAAGATGCTGAAGGTCCGGGACGATGATCACCTCGGCCCCTTCGATTTCGGTCGCGATGCCTTGCGACATGGCCGGTGTGGAGCCTGTATCGTTTTCGCAGGTCATCACCAGAGTGGGATGGGGGATCGGCGGATCTGGCCGGATCAGTTCGACCACGCCCGAGGCCAGCACCTGACGATGCCTGGTGTAATTATCGGGGTGATTGGCCAGAACCGTGTCGCGGACCCAGTTCACCACCTTCGTGTTGCTTGCGCGAAATTCCGGCGTGAACCAGCGTTCCAGCGTCTCTTGGATGGTCGCGGCAGGGCCGCCTGCGCCGGTCGCCGCCGCGCGTTCCTCGACAAGGCGCTGGGCCTCGGGGGTGCGTTCATGCGGTGAGTTGAGGATCACCAGACCTTCGCAGCGGTCGGGGTGATCCATGGCGAAACGGCGGTTGATCATGCCGCCCAGCGAAAAGCCGATGAGCGTGGCGCGGGGAATATCCAGCGCATCCATGAGAGCGCAGAGCTGGTCAGAGAGCACCACAAGGCTCGGGGTCCGGTCCGGAAGGGTGGTTTCACCATGGCCGCAAAGGTCATAGCTCAGCACCCGGTAGTCGCGGGCCAGCACTGGCACATGGTCCGCCCATGTCGCGCGGGTCAGCCCCAGCCCGTGGATGAGGACAAGGACCGGCGCATCGGCCGGTCCTGTCAGATCATATGCGGTGCCTCCGGCAATCATGCCTCAGACACCCGCCGGATTATCGACGTCGCGGCCCATTTCCTTCAGGTCCTGATAACGGTCGCCGATCCGGTGCAGAGGATGGCCGCCGATGGACGCACCCAGGGCCACGATGATCTCATCCTCGGCAGGCGCATCCTGCACCGAAAGATGGATGGTCTGGTAATGCGAGCGCCGCCCGCCATCATCCTTGTCCATCAGGGGGATCATCAGCGAGGTGCCAGCCCCCCCCCTTGTATTGGCGAAGGCCAGATAGGATTTCGCCTTGACCGCATCGCGGTACTGGTTGCCGAACCACAAGGAATGGGTCAGGGCCTGAGCATGCTCAATCTCGCCGCCCATGCCGACGACAGAGGATTTGCCATAGCCTTCCAGCTTGTCGCCGGTCACATCAAGGATCATGTCGGTCAGCAATTTGCCGATCTCAGGCCCGATATCGCGCACTTCGGGGCTCAGGTCTTCGACCCAGCCGCGCCCGAACCAGGGGTTCTTGATGATGACCATGGCGGCGATCAGCTTGGTGGGCACCGGCACACCCTTACCGCCTTCGATCTGCGTGGTCTGGATATTGAGGATTGTCCGGCGGATTTCGGCGGGCATTCGGGTCGTCCTTTCAGAATATGGGTCAGGCAAAAGCCGGGATGACTTCGTTGCAGAAAAGCTCCATCGAGCGCTTCTGTTCGGCATGGCCAAGGCCGAGGCTGGCATAATAGATAAAGCTGTCCACACCCCGTTCCTCATAGCCCTTCAACCGGTCGATGATCTGGTCCGGCGTGCCGAACATCAGGTTTTCGGCCAGCATTTTCGGATCATATTCGGCGCGGTTTTCCAGATCCTCCAGCGGGATCTGCTTGGCGAAACCGTTATTCACATCGCCAAGGTTCTTGAACAGGTTTTCAAACTGCGACAACTGGCGCCGGGCAGCGGCGATGGGCACGTCGATCTGATCGGCGCGCTCCACCAGTGCAGTATGGCGCATCATCGCAATTTGCGGGCGCTTCTTGCCGGGATGGTTGGCCTGCGCTTCCGCCAGACGCTCCAGATAAAGATCGACCTCGGACATTGGGCGTGTGAGCGGCCAGGACATGATATTATAGCCATGTTCAACCGCATAATCGAAGGTGATCGGCGCGCGGGCAGCGACCCAGACCGGCACGTCTTTTTGCAATGGCTTGGGCACCGAGGTGGATTTCGGGAACTGCCAGAATTCCCCGTTATGCTCGTAATCCCCAGCCCAGAGCGCCTTCACCGCTGGCATCATCTCATGCATGTACCGCCAGGCGTCCGACTGCTTCAGCCCCGGATGCATACGGTCGAATTCACGCTGATAAGCGCCCGAGCCGATGCCGAATTCGAGCCGCCCGCCGGTCAGAAGATCGGTCATTGCGGCTTCGCCCGCCAGCCGGATCGGGTTCCAGTAGGGCGCGACGGCGACGGCGGTACCAAGGCGGATGCGATCTGTGTGATCACCCCACCAGGTCAGCAATTGGAACGGGTTCGGTGCGATGGTCATTTCCATCGCGTGATGTTCTGCCGCCCAGACAATCTCGAACCCCGAGCGGTCGGCCATCTGAACCATTTCCAGCGTGTGGCGGGCAACATCCTTCATATCGAGGCTGTCGTCGATCCGCTCCATATTGATGGCAAGGTGGAATTTCATGCTGCTCTCCGTTGGGTAAATCAGCGCGCCACGAACTGGCTGCCGAGGGGTTCATCCGAGGTATTCATCCACACGGTTTTGGGCCGCGTATAGTCATAGACGGCCTGAAACCCACTTTCGCGGCCATAGCCCGAGTTCTTCATGCCGCCAAACTCGGCGATGGGTGACACCGCGCGGTAGGTATTGACCCAGACGATACCGGCCTTGACCGCATCGACCATGCGGTGGGCACGCGCGCCGTTGCGGGTAAAGATACCGGCAGCCAGCCCGTGTTCGGTGTGATTGGCAAGGCGCACCGCATCGGCCTCATCCTTGAAGCGCAGAACCGACACGACCGGGCCGAAAAGCTCGGTATCGACGATGCGCAGATCGGGATTCGGGCAGTCGATGATGGTGGGCGCGTAAAAGCGGCCCGGCAGACCGGCCACGCGGTGGCCGCCGCAAATCAGCTTGCCGCCCTCGGTCTGGGCATGGGCCACTTCGCGGGTGATGTTTTCCATCTGCCCTTCAGTGCAGATCGGCCCCATCTCGGTTTCTTCCGCCAAGGGATCGCCGATGCGGATATTGGCGGCCAGACCGGCCATCCGTTCAAGGAAGCCATCAGCGATGCTGTCATGCAAAAGCAGCCGCGATCCGGCGACACAGCTTTGCCCCGCTGCGCCGAAGATGCCCGACACCGCGCCATTGACCGCACTTTCGATATCGGCGTCGTCGAACACGATGAAGGGTGATTTTCCACCCAGCTCCAGCGACACTTCAGCGAAGTTGTTGGTGGAATTTGTCAGGATATGACGCGCGGCATTGGGCCCGCCGGTGAACGAAATTCGCGCCACCTTGGGATGCGAGGTCAAGACCCGCCCGCAAGGATCGCCGTGGCCGGTGACGATATTGACAACACCGGGCGGAATACCCGCCGCCTCGATCAGCTGCCCGAATTCCAGCATCGCGGCCGAGGCGAATTCCGAGGCCTTCAAAACGATTGTATTGCCTGCAGCCAGTGCCGGGCCGATCTTGACCGCCGAGAGGAACAACTGCGAATTCCACGGAACCACGGCGGCGATGACACCCAAAGGCTCTCGCTTGGTGAAGAAGAACAGGTCGGGATTGTCGATCGGCAGCGTCTCGCCATGGATCTTGTCAGCGGCGCCTGCGTAAAAGTGGAAGAACTCCGAGATGTATTTGGCCTGCCAGCGGGTTTCCTTGAACATCTTACCGGTGTCGATGCTCTCAACCCGGCCCAGTTCTTCGGATTTATCGGCCAGAAGATCGCCAAGACGGCGCAGGCAATGGCCGCGCTGGGTGGGCGACATCTTGGCCCAGGGGCCAGAGCTGAGCGCCCGGTCGGCGGCTTCAATTGCCCGGTTCACATCATCGGCGGTCGCTTCGGGGATGCGTGACCAGACCACGCCGGTGGCTGGGTTGACGCTGTCAAAGGTCTTGCCATCCGATGCCGTGACCCACTTTCCGTCAATCAGCATCTTGTAGGTTTTGATATCGCTCATGAAGGCTCTCTCTCAGGAAATCCGGGGGGCTGCCGAAGCTTCGGGCACGACGCGGTGATAAGCGCCATCAAGATAGGTCAGCGGCTGGTCCATCCCCTCACGCACGGTGTTCACGCGAATGATGAAGATGCGGTGGCTGCCCGACAGGACCGATTGTTCGACTGTGCCGGAAAAGATCGTGGCACCGTCGATCTGCGGCGCGGCGCCGGGGCGACCGAAACAGTCGATGCCGGAAAACCGATCCTCAAGCCAGGCATCATCCTTGCCCGCAAAGCGGTCGGCGATAGCGCGGCTTTCGGCGGGCAGGACATTGACGCAAAGCAGGCCGTTTTCCTCCACCGCCTGCGCGATCCGGCTGTCGGCCCTAAGGCAGACAAGGATCGTCGGCGGATCGGCTGACACCGAGGTAAATGCACTGACCGTTGCACCGTGGCGGCCAGCGGGACCGTCAGTCGTGACCACTGTCACACTGCTTGCAACCATCCGCATGGTTCGGATGAACGCGTCGCGTGACACATCAGTGCCGGTTCTCAGCTGGCATGCAGGCATGGCGTAATTCCCGTTGGTCTCTGTGGCCTGAAAAACCTGCCAGAGTCGAATGCATTTGAAAAACGAATTGTTTGGCAGCATAAATGCAAAATTATCGAACCATGAGGCTCTTTATGAACATCGTGACGCTTCAGACCTTTCTGACAATTGTCGAAACCGGGTCACTCGTCCGGGCTTCGGAAAAACTCAACGTGACGCAATCGACGGTGACCGCACGGTTGCGCGGGCTTGAGGAGACGCTGGGCCAGACCCTGCTCAACCGCCAGAAATCCGGCGCCACGCTGACCCCCGCCGGAACCAAACTGTTGCGTTACGCCGAGATCATGACCGGCCTTTGGCGTCAGGCGCGGCAGGAAACCTCATTGCCCGAGGGCACGACATCGGTCTGCAATTTCGGTTGCCATGTCGATCTCTGGCCCGGTCCGGGCCGTGCGTTTTTCGAGGCGGTCAACAAGCTGAGCCCCACCATGGCGCTTGCCGCCAGCCAGGGGGAACATGAGGCGTTGGAGCGGCAGCTGGGGTCGGGCCTTGTGGACGTGGCGATGACCTACCGGCCCTCGGTGCACGGCAACCGCACGATCCACGCGCTGAAACCCGAAAGACTGATCCTGTACGCGACGCGGCCCGACAACCCGATCCGCTTCACGTCGGACTATATATATGTCGATCTGGGGGAAGAGTTTCGCGATCAGCACGCGGCTGCCTATGCCGATGCCGGCATCTCGCGTGTCAGTTTTGACAGCGCGATCTGGGCGCTGGATTTTCTTCTGGCCAATGGCGGGTCGGCCTATCTGCCCGAGCGTCTGGCCGTCCCTTTCACCGCCGAAGGCAGGCTTCATGCAATACATATCGCACCGGTCTTTACCCGGAATACCTATCTAGTGGTGAACGACCAGGCGGCGATGGGCTGGCACTGGCTGCCCGATCTGGTTCGGGACCTCAGCGCTGAGCCTGTCCAGTAAGTTCGAAATATCCATATCGGGAATTTCGATTTCTCTATGCAAAATTAATCATTTTGCAAATGCATGACGGACCGCAATACTTGCCCGGTGATGGGGGCTCGCGCTTAACGTGTATCTGAAATTGCCTTTCCGGCCGAAAACGGCAGGAGGGGCTCAGATCAACGGGATGCAGAAACCCTGAAGTCGACTGTCGGGGATGAGTCCAGATTATCAAGCCATAATGCCAGTTTCGGGATTTGCTTGGCCTTGGCCACCAAGTCTCCCTACCATGTCGGCAGAAGCCACAAAAACGATCAACAGTAAGAGGAATTCAATCATGAAAAACACCACAATTCTGGGAAGCGCGATTTTGGGCTCGGCAGTGATGCTGGGCTCTGCCGCTGTAGCGGCGGACATCGTGATCGGTGTGCCGAACTGGCCGTCGGTGAATGCCGAGGCAAACATTCTCAAAGTGATCATCGAAGACAATCTTGGGCTTGAGGTTGAGCTGCAAAGCGGTACCAACCCTATCATCTTCGAGGCGATGGACAGCGGCGCGATGCAGTTGCATCCCGAAGTCTGGCTGCCGAACCAGCAGGGCCTTTACGACAAATTCGTCACCGAGACGGGCACCGTAACCCAGAACCCGAACGGCGTTGAGGCCTTTCAGGGTATGTGCGTTGACAAGGGTACGGCAGACGCGCACGGCATTTCGTCGATCGACGATCTGACCCGCCCCGAGATCGCCGCGATCTTCGACACTGATGGCGACGGCAAGGGTGAAGTATGGATCGGTGCGCCGGGTTGGGCCTCAACCAATGTTGAGCAGGTCCGCGCCAAGTCCTACGGCTATGACCAGACGATGGTACTGACCCAGAGCGATGAAACCATCGCCTATGCCGGTCTTGATGTCGCGATCGAAGCTGGTAAGCCTTGGGTTGGATTCTGCTATACGCCGCACTACGTCTTTGCATTGCATGAACTGACGATCCTGGAAGAGCCGCCCTATGA
>NZ_JBARVQ010000412.1:0-4246 GCF_049646345.1 Albidovulum sp.
GCCCAGGACCTTGTGCAAAGCCGGGCGCCTGAGGTCCAGGTCGATCAGCATGACGTTCAGATCCTTCTGTCGCGCAAGACTGATCGCCAGATTGAGCGCAACGGTGGTTTTGCCACAAGCAGCCCCCGGCGAGGTGATCGCCAGACGGCTCCATCCCTTTTCTTTCAGAATTCGGATCGTCCGCGACCGCAGCATGTCATAGGGTACCGCATCCCGCCCCCCCAGAAACGAGGAGATACGGTTGCGCTGCATCAAGCCTGGCTTGGGCGCGATCTCGGGCAGGGTGCTCGTCCAGCCGACCATCGGCAGGCGGCGCGTTACCGCACGCCTGGGTGCGATTTCCGGCGCATCCGCTACCGAATTGCGCATCGCGCGTGCCTTGGCCAGTGCGGCTTCCAGTTTTTCCATTCTCAATCGCCCTTAACTGAAATGCTGCATCAAAGGTGAATGCCGAACTTTGCGGCCACCTTGCCGATGATGATGTCCAGCGGTTGATAATAGACATGAACCGCATAGATCATCGCCGGTATTCCCAGAACGGCCACGGCGAGTATCGCGACGAACGCCATCCGGCGCATCATCGTTTCGCGGGGCGTCCGCATGTAGGGGATCGTCGCGATCGGCGTGATACCAAAGCTCTTCACCAGATCGGTTGGGCGCCTGACAGCACGATTGAGCAGTTCAAGCAGTACAATCACGGCAATTCCCAGAAACGCTCCGGCAGCTGTCCCCGCGCCTGCGATGAACAACCGGTTCGGCCGTGCGGGCCGCGACGGTTCGGTCGCGGGCTCCACCAGCGAGATGCGTTCACCTTTCGAACGCACTTCCTGTTCTTCCGCGGCGGCGGCCTGGGACAGCTTGGCCACGGTGTTGTTGTATTGCTGCTGGATGTTGTTGTAGTCGCGCTGCAGCGAGTCGAGGGCAATCTGGTTGGCCGGTGTCCTTTCAATCGTATCCTTCAACGCCTCAAGATCGCTCAGAATCTTCGTACGCTCCTCCTCCAGAAGCGCGATGCGCGTATCGAGATCGGCCAACTGCACGTCCAGCATGCTGGTCGCCGGATTGCTGCCGGTAGAGGCGGGAAGCTGCGCTCTGACAATCTTTTCCAGCGACACGATCTGCGCCTCAAGCTGTATCACCTTGGGATGTTGCGGGGCAAAGGTCGCCAACATCGTCGTCAACTGCTGACGGGCCTGATCGAGCTGCTTTGCTTCGGGGGTTTGATTGGCGGTGGCACCACTGATCTGGCCCGTCGATTCAAAGATCGCGATCATACGCGCCTTCTGATCCTTCAGCGTGGCGATATCCCGTTCGACCACACCCAGACGGTTCTGCATGAGTTGCTGCTGATTCAGCCTGTAGTTCAGCGTGTTCGGCAGCGCATCGGAGTTCGCGTTCTGGAATTCGAGGATCTTGGCCTGCATCGCGCCGAGTTCGCCGGAAAGCCTTACCTTGTGCTGTTCGAAGAATTGCACGGTGTCTTCGGCATTATTGGTGCGTACTTCGACATCGGCCTGCTGAATCAGCGTCACGTATTCGTTTACCACCGCCGCAGCGACCGCACCCGTTTCCGCTTCGAAACCGATCGTCATGATGGTTGCCTGACCACGCCCGGCATTCTTGTTGATGCTGGTATTGTCACGCATCGCCTGCACGATGTCATCCGGTGACATTTTCTGCAGGTCTTTGAACGCTTTCAGTTTCTGCGCAATGCTCAGAAGGTTCGCCCGCGTCATCAGCTTCTTTTCGATGGTCTGAAGCTTTTCAAGCGCCTGGGCCTGAACCGTCGGCGCCGACAGCGCGCCGGGAATGGATGAGGATTCAACCAGCATGACCGCATTTGCGGAATAGACCGCCGGAAGCAGGAATGCCGCAGCCAGCGATGCGGCCGTGACCAGCGCAAAGATCACGATGAAATAGTGCAACCGTCTGAGGAAGACCGCGAAGTAGAATGACAGATCCAGGTTCATTTCAGTTTCTCTTCCTCCGCCGCAATCTGCGCCGCAAAGAACACGCCGTCATCCAGCACTGACTGGATCACACCTTCATCAACATGGTGATTGTCCATGCTCCACCCATACAGCAATGCCATATCACATAGCTGATTCACCAGACGTGGCACACCATGTGTCACCTGATAAATCTTGCGCGCTGCCGCGTTTGTAATCTCTGCACCGGTCCCCCCCGCCGCCTTCAGGCGGTGCGATATCAGTTCCACCACCGCCGGTTCATCCAGCGGCATCAGATGAAAGCTTGCCGCGATGCGCTGCGCAAGCTGGCGTAAAGACGGTCTGAGCACGACATCACGCAATTCCGGCTGACCCACGAGAACAAGCTGAATCACTTCATCCTTACCGGAATTGATATTTGTCAGCATCCGCAGCTCTTCAAGGCTTTCAGCCGAAAGGTTCTGCGCCTCATCGAAGATAAGCACCACACGACGACCGGCCGCATATTCATCGATCAGGTAGTCCTGCAGCTTCTGGAACAGCGGCACATAGCCTGCATTGGCGTCAAACGATACACTAAGCGAATTGAGTACCCATTGGATCAATTCGCCCCGCCCACCCTGGGCGTTCGATATCAGACCGACGGTCACACGAGATCCGAACTGTCGCAGAAGTTCCCGCAACAGTGTCGTTTTTCCACACCCGACCCCGCCGGTGACCAGCGTGATCGGCGCGCGGCTCAGGATGCCGAATTCCAGCACCGAATAGGCACGCCGATGCTGCGCGGACCAGAACAAGAAATCAGGATCGGGAACGAGCGTGAATGGCCGCTCCCGGAAACCGTAGAATTCCATGTAGAAGCCGACGCTGTCGCCACCGTTCGCTTCGGTCTCAACGACCTTGTTCATCCGCGATCCGTTCCACTCAACGCCGGACAGGGACAAACCCTGCCCGGCTCAGACTTGCTACCCCGTCGCTGCGGGAAACTCACGACATAATAATCACCCAAGTTCGGCGACTTGATGGCGTTGTTTACGTCCTAACGCAACTCGATACACACTCATAGAATCGATGTCTCGTATCTCGGGTCGTAGCACGCCGGGGCAGTACAATTTCCTAACTGAAACGCATTGTAGCCCAACGGGAAACAGAAAGGCAGGTCCGGAAATCCATGGCGCGCCACCTACCGCCAGAATCGGCGGCCGCCACAGGGTGAACGCCGTTTTTCGGCAGCGTTTACCAAATGTTGATTTTGAATGACCGACAAAGATGGTATGAAGCTATCAGGTGCCCGGGCGGCGACGCTCGGGATTCGTGGTGTAAGGGATCGGGCGGCTTTTCAACGTCCGAGCGGTTTTTGCTTGTTTGATATTAGGCACATGCATGACGCTTCGGATTGACGATATTTCCGATGACCTCGGTATGACTCACACTCCGGTGGACCTTTCGTCGCTTCCGCGCCGGTCGGGCCTTTACCGGAACGTGTTCAAGCGCGTGATCGACATCCTGGCGGTGCTGATCACCGGCATCGTTGTCCTGCCGGTTGTCGCCGTTCTGGCGCTTCTGGTCGCGCTCGATGGATCTTCACCGTTCTACTGGAATGATCGGGTGGGGCGCGGTGGCCGGACCTTTCGCATGCTGAAACTGCGCACCATGGTGCCGAATGCCGACACGATGCTTGAGCAGTATCTGTCCCGCAACGCAGAAGCGCGCCTGGAATGGAACGCGACGCAAAAGCTAAAATCCGACCCCCGGATCACGCGCATGGGCCGCCTGTTACGCAAGACCTCGCTCGATGAACTACCGCAGCTTTGGAACGTTCTGATCGGCGACATGTCCCTTGTCGGCCCCCGTCCAATGATGCCAAGTCAGCGGTCACTTTACACCGGAACCGCATATTACGCTCTGCGCCCCGGGATCACCGGGCCTTGGCAAGTCTCGGTTCGCAACGAAAGCGAGTTCACGCAGCGCGTGGATTTCGACACCGCCTATCATCAGTCGCTGTCGTTCATGACTGATGTAAAGCTGCTCTTCGCCACCGTTCGTGTGGTGCTTCGAGGAACCGGTTACTGATTTGACCCCTCCATACGATTGAGAAAAGAGCTTTCTCCCGAGAAACACCCGTCCGCGTCGAACACGATGCGGGCCCGAAACATGAATGCCTGTCGAGAACCCGGAATGAACCTTCGCAAATCCCTGATGACACTGGTCCTGACTGTCGGTCTTGCAAGCCTCGCGGCCTGCGATACCTCGGAAGAGCGGGCCGAGAAACACTATCAATCCGGACTTTCCTATCT
>NZ_JBARVQ010000413.1:0-15719 GCF_049646345.1 Albidovulum sp.
CCTTGTAGCGCAGCTTCCAGCCGCGTTCCGACGACACCGGCACCGCCAGATAGACTTGGTCGAACAAAGCCTGCCGGGCCACACCCTGCATCACCAGCGCCAGCGAGAAGGTCAGCTTCAGCTCCACCACCACGGGCGGCTCCTCACCCCGCCGGGCCAGCACGTCGCAATCGCCGATCTCGGCCTTGACCTCATAGCCCTGCGCCTCCAGATGCGCCTTCACCGGCGCGTAGAGGTCCGCCTCGCGCATCAGCGCAGCTTCAGCGTCGCCAGCCCGATCAGCGCGAGGATCAGAGAGATGATCCAGAAGCGGATGACGATCTGCGGCTCGGCCCAGCCCTTCTTTTCAAAGTGATGATGGATCGGTGCCATCAGAAATACCCGTCGACCGGTGCGTTTGAAATAGGCGACCTGGATGATGACGCTCAGCGCCTCGACCACGAAAAGGCCGCCGACAATGGCCAGAACGATCTCGTGCTTCGTGGCAACCGCGATCGCACCCAGCGCGCCACCAAGTGCCAGCGACCCGGTATCACCCATGAAGACCGCCGCCGGCGGCGCATTGTACCAGAGGAACCCCAGCCCGCCACCGATGAGGGCTGCGGTGAAGATCAGGATCTCGCCCGTGCCCGGCACGTAGTGGACACCGAGATATTCGGTAAAGTCGGTTCGGCCGACCGCATAGGCGATGACGCCCAGCGTCGCCGCCGCGATCATAACCGGCATCACCGCCAGCCCGTCCAGCCCGTCGGTCAGGTTCACCGCATTGGCGGCCCCGACGATGACGATCATCGCGAAAGGCACGAAGAAGTACCCGAGGTTCAAGAGCGCGTCCTTGAAGACCGGGAAGGCCAGTTGATTGGTCAGATTGGCCGGATGAACATAGGCCGCCATCCAGCCTGCGAAAGCGGCGATGACAAGCCCCAGCAAAAGCCGCATCCGCGATGACACGCCCTTGGTGTTCTGCTTTGTGACCTTGGCGTAATCGTCGGCAAAACCGATCAGACCGTAGGCATAGGTCACGAAAAGCACGATCCAGATGTAGGGATTGTCGAGCCGCGCCCAGAGCAGTGTCGAGACGAGAATCGCCGAAAGGATCAGCAAGCCCCCCATCGTCGGCGTCCCCGCCTTGGAAAAGTGGCTTTGCGGTCCGTCATCGCGAATGGGCTGACCCTTTTTCTGTTTTCGGCGCAGGAAGTTGATCAGCGGCTGACCGAAGAGAAACCCGAAAATGAGTGCGGTGAAGAACGCCGCCCCGGCGCGGAAGGTGATGTAGCGGAAGAGGTTGAAGACATCGCCGCCTTCGGCCAGTCCGGAAAGCCAGTACAGCATCTATTCAGTCCCCCGCGCGTCGCCTGCCCCCGGTTGCCCGAGCTTTCTGAGTGCGTCAACCACAAGGCTGACCTTCGATCCTTTGGAGCCCTTGACCAGCACCACGTCACCGGCATCGGCCAAATGATGGGCGCGGTCGGCCAGTTCCTCGGCCCGGCCAAACCATTCGCCGCGCTGGCGTTCGGGCAGCTTGTGCCACAGGGCCTGCATGCGTGGCCCGACGCAATGGACCAGGTGAAACTGCGCCATCGCCGGATGTTCGGCCACCGCTTCATGCAGCGCGCCCTCATCGGGGCCAAGCTCCAGCATATCGCCCAGAACCGCGATGCGGCGACCTTCGAGGATGCGGCCGATCCCGTCGCGGGGCTCGGTGACGCCCAGAACTTCAAGCGCTGCCGCCATCGAGGCCGGATTGGCGTTGAAGGCGTCATCGATCAGATCGAAGCTCAGCGCCTCATCGACGATATCGAGGTAGATGCGTTCCCGCTGCCCCCGGCCCGCGGGCGGGCGCCACTGACCGATATCGCAGGCAGCGACCGCAGGGTCGGCGCCCACCGCATCGGCGACCGCCAGAACGCCCAGCGCATTGGCGGCGAAATGGCGTCCGGCGGTCTGGACCTTGAAGAGAACCGGTTCACCCGCCCTTGTGGCGCGCACGATGGTCGTATCCTGCGCCAGTTTGGCCTCGTCCAGCCGGTAGTCGCTGTCCTGTGCCGGGCCGAAACGGATCACACGTGCAGCCTTGGCGGCGGCGTCGGCAAGGATCGGGGTCACGTCGAGACCGGTTGGAATGACTGCGATGCCATCCGGTTCCAGCCCTTCGAAGACGGCGCCCTTTTCGCGGGCGATGCCTTCGATATTTTCGAAGGCCTCAAGGTGCGCGGCTGCAATCGTCGTGATCATGGCCACGTGGGGCCGGGCCAGACGGGCAAGCGGGGCAATCTCTCCGGGATGGTTCATGCCGATCTCGATCACCGCGAAATCGGCATCCTGCGGCAGGCGCGCCAGCGTGATCGGCACGCCCCAGTGGTTGTTGAAGCTCGCCTCGGCGGCATGGACGCTGCCCTGCCCAGCCAGTACGGCGCGCAGCATTTCTTTGGTGGAGGTCTTGCCCACGGACCCGGTAACGGCGATCACGCGTGCCCGCGTCCGTGCCCGCCCCGCCGCACCAAGCGCGGTGAGTGCGGCCAGAACGTCCGGCACGATCAGCAGGGAATCGGTGTCGGTGCACCCTTCGGGAATGCGGGACACCAAAGCACCTGCCGCGCCTTTCTTCAGCGCATCGGCCACGAAGTCATGACCGTCGCGCACATCCTTCAGCGCAACGAACAGATCACCCGGCTGGATCGAGCGTGTGTCGATGGAGATGCCCATGGCCTCAAACGCCTGTGTCGCCCGGCCGCCGGTTGCCGCCTCGGCCTCGGCCGATGTCCAGAGCACGCCCATCAGATACGACCCTCAAGCGCCGCAACGGCGACCGAGGCCTGTTCGGCATCGTCAAAAGGATAGACATCATTGCCGACGATCTGACCCGTCTCATGCCCTTTGCCGGCGATCAGCAGCGCGTCGCCCGGTTGCAGCGCATCGACGCCGCGCAGGATCGCCTCGGCCCGGTCGGCGATCTCGGTCGCCTCAGGGCAACCCGCCATCACCTCGGCGCGGATCGCGGCGGGGTCCTCGGTGCGGGGATTGTCGTCGGTGACGATGACCACATCGGCGAAGGCCGCCGCCGCCTCGCCCATCAAGGGACGTTTCAGCCGGTCGCGATCCCCGCCCGCACCGAACACAGTGACGATGCGGCCCATGACATGGGGGCGCAAAGATTGCAGGGCCGAAGCCAGCGCGCCGGGCTTGTGGGAATAGTCGACAAAAACCGTCGCGCCGTTGTCGCGCTTGGCGGCAAGCTCCATCCGTCCACGTACGGTGACAAGGCCGGGAAGCGTACCAAAGACCGCCTCGGGCTCCTCTCCCGCGGCCATGACAAGGCCAGCGGCGGCCAGCACGTTTTCGGCCTGAAAGCCACCGATCAGGGCAAGACGCACCAGATGCGGCTTGCCGTCGAAGGTAAAGCGCAGGTCCTGGCCCGTCGCGTCGAAACGCTGCGAGGTGATGCAGAGGTCGGCCACTGGGTTGCGGCCAATCGACAGAAGGCGTTGCCCCCGATTGCGCGCAATCTCCAGCATCTCGCGGCCGCGTGCATCGTCGATATTGATAACCGCCGTGCCCTCTTCCGGCAGGACACGGGCGAACAGCCCGGCCTTGGCTGCGAAATACTCATCGAAATTGGCGTGGTAATCGAGATGGTCCTGGCTGAAATTGGTGAACGCCGCTGCATCCAGCCGAACCCCGTCCAGCCGTCCCTGATCGAGCCCGTGTGACGAGGCCTCCATCGCCGCATGGGTGACACCCGCATCGGTCATGTCGCGCAACACGCGGTGCAAAGTGATCGGTTCCGGCGTCGTGTGGGCCAGGGGTGCCGTGAAATCACCCATCACCCCCATCGTGCCAAGATTGGCGGAAACCCGCCCAAGCGCCTGCCATATCTGCCGTGCGAAGGTGGCGACCGAGGTTTTGCCCGACGTGCCGGTGACGGCCACCACGGTTTCGGGCTGGCGTTCGAACCAGAGGGCAGCGGTATAGGCCAGCGTCTGGCGCGGATCCTCGGTGACGATCAGGGCGGCATCTGACTGGGCCAGTTCGGCCTTCGCGATGCCTGCGCCCTCGCGGTCGGTCAGGATCGCACCCGCGCCCATGCGCAGGGCAAACTGAATGAATTCAGCACCATGCATGCGGCTGCCGGGAAGGGCCGCGAATAGATGCCCCTCCTTCACCTGACGGCTGTCGACAGATAAGCCGGTAATGCACGCCTCGCGCCCGCCCTGGGCGGTCAGGCCAAGTTCCCCCAGCGATTTGGTCCCGGCCATGAAATTCGTCCCCGCCACATGTCTGCCCTCAGTTGCGGACGCGTATTACCCCGGCCTCTGCCATGGGTTCAAGCTCGGGCCTTAGACCCAAGAGCGGTGCCGCGCGGCGGATGATCTCGGCCCCCACAGGCACCGCCGTCCAACCCGCCGTGCGGCGGGGTTCGGTGCCCGAAGTTTCGACCGGTTCGTCAAGCGTGACCACAAGCACGTATTTCGGATCGTTCGACGGAAAGACCGAGGCGAAAGTCGCGATGACCTTGTCCTTGTGATAGCCCTTGCCATTCGCCAGCGGCTTGTCTGCGGTGCCGGTCTTGCCGCCGACGGAATAGCCCGGCACCTCACCGAAACTCGCCGTGCCGCGTACGACGACCTGCCGCAACATGTCGCGCAGAATGGTCGAGGTTCCTTCCGAGACCAGACGCGCGCCGGTATCGACCTTGTCACGCTTCAGGATGGTCGGCGTGATCCGCGTGCCACCGTTCAGAAGCGAGGCATAGGCGGCCGCAAGGTGCAGCGGGCTGGCCGCAATGCCGTGGCCATAGGACACGGTCAGCGTCGTGATTTCAGGCCATTTCGACGGACGCAACGGCTTGCCCGTCGGTGCCTCCACGAGTTCGATCGTGGTCGGATCGAACATGCCAAGCGCCTTGAGGAATTCCTGCTGGCGCACGCCGCCGATTTCCTTCGCGATATGTGCGGTACCGATATTGGAGGATTTCACGATCACATCGGTGACCGACAACTGCGGCCCGTAATTGTGGAAATCGCGAATCTTGAACCTGCCCCAGATCATCGGCCCTTTGGTCTCGACCATCGTGGACGGGTTGACGAGCCCAAGCTCCATCGCCTGTGCCACGGTAAAGATCTTGAAGGTCGAGCCAAGTTCATAGACCCCCTGCACCGCCCGGTTGAAGAGCGGACTGTCAGAGGGATCGCCCTTCAGTAGCGGTGCGGGCCGGGTATTGGGGTCAAAATCGGGAAGCGAGGCCAGCGCCACAACCTCACCGCTATGGACATCCATCAGAACCGCCGTGGCACCCTTGGCATTCAACAGCTTCATGCCGCCATAAAGCACTTCCTCAACCGTCGACTGGATCGTCAGATCCAGCGACAAGGCCAGCGGTGCGCCGCCATTCGCCGGGTCGCGCAGCCAGCCGTCGAAGGTCTTTTCAACCCCTGCCACGCCGACAACCTCGGCCGAATGCACGCCCTCGCGCCCGAAACTCGCGCCACCAAGCACGTGGGACGCAATCGCGCCATTGGGATAAAGCCGCATCTCGCGCGGCCCGAACAATAGGCCGGGATCGCCAATCTCATGCACCAGCTGCATCTGCTCGGGCGATATTTTCTTCTTTACCCACAGGAACTTGCGCTTGCCGGTGAAATCGGCCTTCAGCCGCGTCTCATCCAGATCGGGAAAGATCGCGGCCAGTTCGGACGCCGCGCGCGCAGGATCAACCATAAGCTGCGGTTGGGCATAAAGCGAATGGGTGACAAGGTTCGTCGCCAGAATGCGCCCCTGCCGGTCGGTGATATCGGAGCGCTGCGCGATGATCGAGGCGCCGGTCGCCGCTGTCTGCGGTTCGGCCGGTTCGGTCGAGGCGAGAACCCCCATACGGGCGCCGACGGTGATGAAGGCGGCCAGAAAGGCAAGGCCGAGCAAGAGAAGCCGCCCCTCGGCCCGGACCCGCGCCTTGTCGCGCATCGCCTCATGCCGAAGCCGGATATTTTCGCGTTCGATCGCGTCGGGGTTTTCGCCCTTTTCACGGGCGGACAGGATGCGGGCAAGCGGGCGAAGCGGGGTGCGGGTCATTCATTTGCCTCCCCAAGTGCCACCGTATCGACGGGTTCGGTGATAGGCGGCAGCGCAACAGCCGGATAACGCACTTCGGACACACCGCCAAACTGGCGCGGCTCAAGCGGCAGCAGGCCGAGCCGTTCAAAGTTGATATCGGCCAGTTCGCGCAGCCGGTCCGGACGGTTGAGATAGGCCCATTCCGCCCTCAGCACGCCAAGATTTTCGCGCAACTGCCCGATTTCGCTTTGCAACTCGCGGATCTCGGCCAGTTCCGCCTGGGTGCGATAATTCTCGCGGTAGGCCCAGAAAACCAGCGTCATCACAGCGGCGGCGGTCAGAACTACGATCAGGCTGCGCATCAGTTTCGCCCTTCAAGCGCGGGTTTCGGAAGGCCGAGGGCCGAGCGGTCGACAGGACCGGCCTCAGCCTCGGTGCGGATACCCACGCGCAGCTTCGCGGATCGCGCGCGGGGGTTTTCGGCAAGTTCCTGGTCATCGGGTCCGATGGCCTTGCGGCTTTTCTGCGTGAAGGCAGGTATCACCTCGGCACGGGCGGGCGCATAGCGGCTGCCTTGCCCTTCGCCGCCCGAACGAAGCTGGAAGAAACGTTTGACGATACGATCCTCAAGCGAATGAAAGCTGACGACCGCGAGTTGCCCACCGGGTTTCAGGGCGCGCTCCGCCGCTTCCAGCCCATCGGCCAACTGCCCGAATTCATCATTCACCGCGATGCGGATCGCCTGAAAACTGCGGGTCGCCGGATGGCTTTGGCCCGGCTTCGGGCGCGGCAGGCAGCGTTCGATCACATGGACGAGTTGCAGCGTCATCTGAAAGGGTCGCGCGGCGACGATGGCGCGGGCGATCCGGCGTGAGGCGCGTTCTTCGCCGTAGTGGTAAAGGATGTCGGCGATCTCGGTCTCGGAGGCCTCGTTCACCAGATCGGCGGCACTCGGCCCGCTATCACCCATCCGCATGTCGAGCGGGCCATCCTTCTGGAAGGAAAAGCCCCGGTCCGCCTGATCGAGCTGCATCGACGACACGCCAAGGTCCAGGACCACGCCATCAACCGGCTCACCGGCCAACTGGTCCATATCGGAAAAGGTGCCCTGAACCAGCCGCAGCCGGTCGCCATAAGCGGCAGCCCAATCCTCGGCCATACGAAACACCATTGGATCGCGGTCGATGCCGATGACGCGCTCGGACCCGGCCTCCAACAGGCCGCGGGCATAACCGCCCGCACCGAACGTGCCGTCGATCCATGTGCCCGAGACGGGTGCGACCGCCTCCAGGAGCGGTCGCAACAATACCGGGATATGGGGGGTGTTTGATATGCGGGCTGCGGCAGCGGCCATCACTTATCCTTTCGGCAGGGATGGCAGGAGGCTTCTGGGGTCGAAATCCTCGGGATACTGATCGGCACGCTTGGCGCTGCGCCGTGCGGCTTTAGCCTCATAGGCCTCGGGGTTCCAGATGCGGAAATAGTCACCGGACGAGATGAAGAACGCCTCATTCGTCAGCCCGATCTTGTCG
This sequence comes from Albidovulum sp., assembly GCF_049646345.1. Lineage (GTDB taxonomy): Bacteria > Pseudomonadota > Alphaproteobacteria > Rhodobacterales > Rhodobacteraceae > Albidovulum. The sequence goes on from NZ_JBARVQ010000413.1 coordinate 7,584, forward strand.
CGGTATTTCTGTGGAATGGTCAGACGGCCGTCATCGTCGATCTGCGCCTCGAAGGACTGGCCGTACATCAATTCTTCAATCATCAGACGGTCGGGCGAGCCGCGCTGCATCAGGCCGATCTGTTCATCCATCTCGTTGACGGCTTCCATCGAGAAGACGTCGAGCCAATCCTGGCTTTCAGGCCCGTAAACGATGACGATGCTGGGACGCAGACCTTCGGTCCAGTCGGGGTCAGAGGCTTCGATCACGCGGCGGAACGGCGCAGGGATGGAAACGCGACCTTTCGCGTCCACCTTAAACGTATCCGATCCTCTAAACCTGCGTGCCAATGGCCCGCGCTCCTTAACCTGTCCCCTCCCCCCGAAATCCGCCTTGGGCCCCTGAAACGACAACGGCGGATTGGGCTGCTGCCACTGCCCAATCCGCCGCCCTCGTCCCATCACTGGGTTGTCCGGCTACGCATGCCACCTGGGGGGATGTCTGCTCGCTCGCGCGCCGGATCTTTGGTTCGATGAAAGCGGGTGCCTGTATGAAACCTGACTTTCGCCTTTTGGGTCTTAGTGCCCGTCTTGGCCCGTTCTCATCGGTGTATTAGGGATGCCATGGGAATTTACGGGAAGCAAGAAAAATATTGCCGCCAATGACACCAGAAGTTGCGTGAAATCATGCCGCAACGCAACAATTTGTGGCCAAAATTGCAGGGAGACGCCCACAAATGGGCGAATCTTGAGGCAACCCCACTACATATAGACAGATATCCGGAAGCAGGAGCGCTCCCGTGAGTTCCCAAAAAAGTTCAGAACTTCCCGAGCGAGCCACCTGAGCGGGGCGCAGAACTGCGCCGCAGAGCGCTGATACACAAGGAATCACACGAATTCACGGTCAGTTGATTCGCCAGCAAAGCGCCTGACAGCCTTTGGTGCGAGCTTTCCCATAAACTCCCATAGAGCCGTCGGCGTTCCCGTGAATTCCCGGATCAGGCCATGCCGCCCGCAACCAGACGCTGCGCCAGGCTGGCATAGGCATCGGAAATCGCCCCCTCGCCCGCAGCGATCGGGGTTCCGGCATCGCCTGCCAGCCGCACGTCGAGGCTGAGGGGGATCTCTCCCAGAAACGGAACACCCAGCTTTTCGGCCTCGGCTGCCACGCCACCATGACCGAAGATATGCGCCTCAAGCCCGCAACCCGGACAGATATAGGTCGACATATTCTCAATCAGACCAAGGATCGGCGTTTTCAGCTTGCCGAACATGTCAATGGCGCGACGCGCATCCAGAAGTGCGACATCCTGCGGGGTCGAAACGATCAGCGCGCCGGTGACATGGCTTTTCTGACAAAGCGTCAGTTGCACATCGCCGGTGCCGGGCGGCAGATCGACAATCAGCACGTCCAACTCGCCCCAGGCCACCTGCCCCAGCATCTGCTGCAACGCGCCCATCAGCATCGGTCCGCGCCAGACCACGGCCTCATCCTCTTTCAGCATGAGGCCGATCGACATGAAGGTGACGCCATGGGCCTGAAGCGGAATGATCGTCTTGCCGTCGGGCGAAGCGGGGCGCTTCGACAGCCCCATCATGCGCGGCTGTGACGGGCCATAGATATCGGCATCCAAAAGCCCGACGCGACGGCCCTGCCGTGCAAGCGCCACGGCAAGGTTCGATGAAACGGTAGACTTGCCCACCCCGCCCTTGCCCGAACCGATGGCAAGGATACGGTCGACACCTGCCACCATGGCCGGGCCCGCCTGCGGCGTCGGATGGCCGCCGATCTTCAGCGATGGTGGCGCAGGCTTCGGTGCCGGGCCATGCGCGGTCAGGAGGGCCGACACCGAGGCCACGCCCGGCAGCGCCCGAACCGCCGCCTCGGCTGCCTGCCGGACCGGCTCCATCCGTTTCGCAATCTCCGGGTCCGGGGCCTCAATCACGAAGCGGATGCTGTCGCCCTCAATCGTCAGCGCCCGCACCAGATCGCGCGAGACAAGATCACCGCCATCGGGCAGCGCAAGACGGGAAAGGGCGGCAAGAACGGTGTCGCGGGTCTGGGTCATGATGTCGGTCCTTCTGGTCGCGCACAATGTGACCGCTTTCGCGGCAGGGGCAAGGGTTGCGTTGTCGCATCGCCGGGATGACCCGTAACTTACCGCAAGGGAAGGTAAAATCCCCGTGATGGGCTATGCAATTGCTGCATGGCAGCATTGATCGCGCCAGGTATTGTGCGGGCGCAGCATGAGGTCCATGTTATCCCCAACGGCGCCACAGACGGTGCCAATGATCCGAAAGATGAGGCAAGAAAAATGGCATATTCAACTGTTACCCGTGGCGTCCATATCGGTCTCGCCGACCGCATCGCCGCTTTCTTCACCGCGCTTCGCGACAGCCGTCAGCGTTACCGCATGTACCGCCAGACCGTGCTGGAACTGTCGGTGCTGAGCGACCGCGAACTGCACGATCTCGGCCTGCACCGCTCCTCGATCGATGCGGTCGCGCTGGAAGCGGCTTACGGCAAGTAAGGTTTTTTCCGCGGGCCCACCTCCTCCCGGGCTTCGTGGATCATGCGGCGGCTCCTCCTCCCTGAAGCCGCCGCAAAGATCGGACCCTAAAGGTCCCTGACGATGCGCCGCCCCCTCCTCCTCCCTGGGGCTGGCGATGTGAAATGCGGCGGTGGCTTCCTCCTCCCTGCCACCGCCGCATCTTCACCCTGATCCGGTTGTCCCTCCTCCTCCCGGGATGGCCGGGATGAAGACGGGCGGCGCCCCTCCCTCCTCCCTGAGGCGCCGCCCGCCTTCTTCCAGATTACGACGATCCCTTCTCTCCCCCCGGGATCGTGGTTGCGACTGGCGGTGCCTTCGGGCGCCGCCTTTTTCGTTTTCGAAGATCTGTCAGACGGAGGCCCGCAAGCGGGCCATTTCCCCTATCTCGCCTCCGCGCTTGCGCGCTCCGGCTCGGATGCGCTCCGCGCGGGGGTACTTCCGGCAATGAAGAATCAGAACGGGATGTCGTCCGCCGCGTCGGCGCTGACGATAAAACTCGCCACAACATGTTTGGTGCCCGCCTTGTCGAAAGCGACCTCCAGCTTGTCGCCCTCGATCCCCTCGACGATTCCGTATCCGAATTTCTGGTGGAAAACCCGGTCGCCTTCGGTAAAGGCCGAAACCGCGTCAAGATCGATCACCACACCCCGCGCCTCGCGGGGCTGGCTGACCGGGCGGGTCTGGCTGCGCTCGGTCATGCGTTTCCAGCCCGGCGAGTTGTAGACATCGGCCCGCGCGGCGCGATCCTCGATCCCGGCCGACATGGAAGCGGCACCGTAGCCGCCGCCATAGAGGCCCGGCGGGGTCAGCACCTCGACATGTCTAGCTGGCAATTCGTCGATGAAGCGCGAGGGCATCTGGCTTTGCCATTGCCCATAGACGCGCCGGTTGCCGGCAAAGGAAATGGTGCAGAGTTCCTCGGCCCGGGTGATGCCGACATAACCAAGTCGGCGTTCCTCTTCGAGGCCCTTGAGCCCGCTTTCATCCATCGAGCGCTGTGAGGGGAACAGACCGTCCTCCCATCCCGGCAGGAAAACCACTGGAAATTCCAGCCCCTTCGCCGCGTGAAGGGTCATGATGGTGATCTTCTCCTCGGCATCCTCACTGTCATTATCCATGATCAGTGAGACATGTTCGAGAAAGCCTTGCAGGTTGTCGAAACTTTCCAGCGCCTTGACGAGTTCCTTGAGGTTTTCCAGCCGCCCCGGTGCTTCGGGCGTCTTGTCGTTCTGCCACATCGCCGTATAGCCGCTTTCGTCCAGGATCGTCTCGGCCAGCCGGACGTGATCATAGTCGGCGGCAAGTGTCGCGCGGTGCCAGCGGTCGATATTCTCAACAAAGGCGCGAAGCTGCGCGCCGCCCTTGCCGCCGATCTGGCCCGAGGCCACACAGTAGCGCGCGCCTTCCAGAAGGCTGACCCCATCCTCGCGCGCCTGTCGCTGGATCGTCTGCTGCGCCTTGTCGCCTAGCCCGCGTTTGGGGGTGTTGACCACGCGCTCAAAGGCCAGATCATCATCAGGCGACACAGCCAACCGGAAATAGGCCATCGCATCGCGAATCTCGAGCCGCTCATAGAAGCGCGGGCCGCCGATGACGCGGTAAGGCAGGCCGATGGTCAGGAACCGGTCCTCGAAGGCACGCATCTGGTGGCTGGCGCGGACAAGGATCGCCTGCGCATCAAGGCTGACGGGATCGCGCCCGCGTGTGCCGCGCTGCAGTGCCTCGGCCTCCTCGCCGATCCAGCGCGCCTCTTCCTCACCGTCCCAATGGCCGATGAGACGCACCTTGTCACCGCCCTTTGCCTCGGTCCACAAGGTCTTGCCCAACCGCCCGGCATTCGTCGCGATCAGGCCCGAGGCGGCGGCAAGGATATGTTCGGTCGAGCGGTAGTTCTGTTCGAGCCGGATCACGGTCGCGCCGGGGAAGTCCGTTTCGAACCGCAGGATGTTGCCGACCTCGGCCCCGCGCCAGCCATAGATCGACTGATCGTCATCGCCGACGCAGCAGATGTTCTTGTGCTTCGCCGCAAGGAGACGCAGCCAGAGATACTGGGCGACGTTGGTATCCTGATATTCGTCGACAAGGATGTAGCGGAACCAGCGCTGATATTGTTCCAAGATGTCGGAATGGTTTTGCAGGATGGTGACGACATGCAGCAGCAGATCGCCGAAATCGCAGGCATTCAGCGTCAGGAGCCGCGCCTGATAGGCGGCATAAAGCTCCGTCCCCATATTGTTAAAGGCCGAGGCCTCAGAGGACGGCACCTGTTCCGGCCCCCAGGCGCGGTTCTTCCAGTTGTCGATCAGGCCCGCGAGCTGCCGTGCGGGCCAACGCTTTTCGTCGATATTGGCCGCCGCGATCAGTTGTTTCATCAGCCGGATCTGATCGTCGGTATCGAGGATAGTGAAGTTCGACTTCAGTCCGACCAGTTCCGCGTGCCGCCGAAGGATCTTCACGGAAAGCGAATGGAACGTTCCCATCCATTTTATCGGCGCTTTAAGACTGAACGGCGTGTGCTCCAGCCGCACCTTCATTTCGCGTGCGGCCTTGTTCGTGAACGTCACCGCCAAAATCTCATCGGACCGTGCGCGGCCAAGCGTCACAAGATTTGCAACCCGGGCCATGAGCGCGCGGGTCTTGCCCGTCCCGGCACCTGCCAGCATCAGGACAGGACCGTCCAGCGTCTCGACCGCCTGCCGTTGCGCGGGGTTCAGCCCGTCAAGATAGGCGGCGGGGCGCGCGGCCATGGCGCGGGCGGACAGAGATGCGCCCTCAAAGGCGTCGGTATCGTCGAAACTGCTCATGAGTGGCAATCTAGCCGCATCGGGACATGAATAAAAGAGAAGTTCACACTCTGTTCCAACTCTGACACTGGACTTTTTGCGCGCTGCCCGGAACAACTCCGCGATGGACCTGCATCAGCGCTACCCCGCGATATCCGACCTGAAGGCCCGCGCAAAGGGCCGCATCCCGCATTTCGTCTGGGAATATCTCGACAGCGCCACCGGTGTCGAAGCGACGCTGCGCCGCAACCGGACGAAGCTGGACGAGGTATTGCTGCGTCCTTCAATCCTGCATGGTGAATTCACGCCCGATCTCACGACCAAGCTTTTCGGGCAGGATTTCCCCCTGCCCTTCGGCATCTCTCCGGTCGGCATGTCAGGGCTGATCTGGCCCGATGCCGAGCGCTTGCTGGCGGCAGCGGCGGGCAAGGCGGGGCTACCCTATTCGATCTCGACCGTTGCCAGCCAGACGCCGGAATTCGTGGCCCCAGTCCTTGGGGAGCACGGCTGGTTCCAGATGTACCCGCCGCGCGATCCAAAGATTCGCGCCGATATGTTGAAGCGGGCGAAGGAGGCGGGATTCAATGCCCTGATCCTGACCGTCGACGTCCCCGTGGCGAGCCGCCGCGAACGCCAGACCCGTTCGGGTCTGACCCAGCCGCCGAAACTGACGCCGCGCCTGATGGCACAGGTGGCGATGCGGCCCGAATGGGCGCTGGGAACACTGCGCATGGGCATGCCGCGCATGCGGCTGATGGATGGCTATGCCGAAAACACGGTCAGCCTGTCGTCCACCGCCCATATCGGCTATCTGCTGCGCACCTCGCCTGACTGGGGCTACGTCAAGGCGCTCCGCGATGCGTGGGAGGGGCCCTTGATCGTCAAGGGTGTCCTGCGTCCCGACGATGCGGCGCGTTTGCAGGATGAGGGCGTCGACGCGATCTGGGTGTCGAACCATGCGGGCCGTCAGTTCGATGCGGCCCCCGCGACAATCGAGGCACTGCCGCTGATCCGTGCGGCGACCACCCTGCCGGTGATCTTCGACAGTGGCATCGAAGGCGGGCTTGATATTCTTCGCGCCATCGCGCTTGGCGCTGATTTTGTCATGCTGGGCCGGGCCTGGCATTATGCGCTGGGTGCCCTCGGGGCGGACGGTCCCGCCCATCTGATCGATATCCTTGCCAAGGATATGACCGCGAATATGGGGCAACTGGGGGCAAAGGGGCTTGCCGACCTGCCGGGCACACTGATGACCGGTGCCTGACGCGTCCCGTCAGGCCATCGCCCCTTCCCGCCGCATTTCGAGCAGATAGACCGGGAAATCGCAAGCCGGGGACGCGGCCGGGATCTGGCCCAGCAATTCATCGACAAAGCCGCGATGATAACTGGTGTGATTGGCGACATGCGCGACGATCTCGGCCCGGGTCATCCGCCCGGTGCCCCCGCCGATGAAGTCAAAGGTGATCGCCTCTTCTAGTGCGGCCTCGCTCAGCGCGTCCACATGATCGATCCACCAGCGGTCCATGGCCCGGACCATATCCCAAAGCTCCGGCAGCGCGGGCGCCATGTCGCCACGCCGGTCGGCATGGCCGTGCTTCTGGCCCAGAAGATGCGCCTTGAAGATATCGTCAACGACATAGGTGTGCTGCAAGGTCAGCAGGATCGACCCGAAAAACGTCTCGCGCGGCCCGGAAATCTCGGTGTCCGGCAAGGTCAGCATGAAGCCGAAGGATCGCTCATTGGCCCAGGCCTTTTAGCGCATCAGCCGCTGCGAAAGGCCCATTTCGTTCGAATAAGTTAAATCTGCGGTTTGTATTTCTATCCCTAACAAACAGCCGCTCCGGCAGGTCCGGCACCCAGCTCCGCCCATCCAATCCGGTCAGCATAGGCGGGTGAAACCGCGCCCCCCGCGTCGGAAAGCGACCAATATCAGCCGAAAAAGACGTTTGTTCACACGCGGTTCCGCGACTGGCCCGGCAGTCGTCTTGCCTGGCCGCGTGCATTTCGTCGTTTTCGGCGAAAATGCTTCGTAATCACGTCACAACGCCGCCAGATCGGCGATATGCAGTGCGAAATGTTACAGAATCCTTACGGATCGTCCGTTTGGGGGCTTGTGCCGCAGCGCAGCATCCCTAATGTTCGCGCCACGCCAAAAATTGGGGAGGAACCGATGACCGAGTTCAAGAAAATCCTTGTCGCCAACCGGGGTGAGATTGCGATCCGCGTGATGCGGGCCGCGACCGAGCTCGGCAAACGCACCGTCGCGGTCTATGCCGAGGAAGACAAGCTTTCGCTCCACCGGTTCAAGGCCGATGAAGCCTACCGCATCGGTGAGGGCATGGGGCCGGTCGCGGCATATCTTTCCATCCCCGAGATCATCCGCGTCGCCAAGGAATGCGGTGCCGATGCGATCCATCCGGGCTACGGGCTCCTCTCCGAAAACCCCGATTTTGTCGAGGCCTGTGCCGCAAGCGGCATTACCTTTATCGGCCCCAAGGCCGAAACCATGCGCGCCCTTGGGGACAAGGCCAGTGCACGGCGCGTGGCGATCACCGCAGGCGTGCCGGTCATCCCGGCGACCGAGGTCCTGGGCGACGATTTCGACGCGATCAAGAAAGAGGCGGCCGAAATCGGCTACCCCCTGATGCTGAAAGCCTCCTGGGGCGGCGGCGGGCGCGGCATGCGCCCCATCACCAAGCCCGAGGAACTGGTCGAGAAAGTCCGCGAGGGACGGCGAGAGGCCGAAGCCGCCTTCGGCAATGGCGAGGGTTTCCTCGAAAAGATGATCCTGCGCGCCCGCCATGTGGAGGTGCAGATTCTCGG
>NZ_JBARVQ010000414.1:0-3443 GCF_049646345.1 Albidovulum sp.
CCCTATCCTGTCTGCCTGTTGACGATGTAGACCCCGATGGCCGAAAGCGCAAAGCCTGCCACCGCAAGCGGCGCAACCTGTTCACCTAGAATCGCCCAGGCGATCAGCATCGCGAGTGGGGGGACGAGATAGAGAAGCGCAGAGATCCGCGTGGCGTCCCCGCGCTGCAGAAGGGCGATATAGAGCCCGATCGATATGATCGAATTCGCGATGACGAGATAGGCGAGCGCGATGATCAGTTCGGGGTGCCAGTCTATGACCATGCTCTCAGTCATCGCCGCGACAGGCAGAAGGACCGCAAAGCCGATCACGTATTGAATGAGGCCGCCGACGACCGGATCAGTCTTCATCCCGTGCCATTTCTCGAACAGGGTGGCCAGCGTGATGCCTGCAAGCGCGCCCAGCGCCAGAAGGACCGCGATCCACGGGCTGGGGCCGAGGCTCTTGCCCGAGAGGATGACCAGCAGAGCCCCCAGAAAGCCAAGGATGAGGCCGGGCCAGAGAAAGCGCCCACCGCGCTTGCCGGTGACCAGCGGCGCCAGTGCCGCGACCAGCACAGGCTGAAGCGACATTATGATCGCCGTCGTACCCGCATTCATGCCACGTTTCATTGCCAGATAGGCCAGCCCGAAATACACGCATTGAATAAGAAACCCGGTCAGCGCGATTGCACGCCAATGCCGGGAAGAGGCAGGCCAGACGGTGGCCCGGCGCAGCAGGAAAGGCAAAAGCGCTGCGGCAGCGAGGCCATAGCGCAAAGTCAGCATCGTCATCGGCTCGATATGGGCGAGCCCGAGCTTGGCGAAGGTATAGCCGCCCGACCAGAAGACCAGAAACACGAATGGCGCTGCCTGCCAGAAGGCCGCGTGGGCGGGGTTATGCGTTTCCGTGGCCGTCTGCATGGCGACCTGCCCCTCCCCTTCCTGTTCTGCCACGCTAGGAAGATCGCGCGACGCAGGCAAGGCCGTTCCGCAATAAGGGGTCCGGCCCTGTCCGGCCAAACGGCACGCATCCTGGGCCGGTCCGATCCGGGTAATGCCAGCACCACGGACACGGCGGCTAAAACAACCATCTGCGGGTCGTGACAGCGCCCGCTGAATCGGCTATGCGGAGCTTGATACCAAATCGGGAGCGCACAGATGGCCGATCACAAGCATGGCAGCATGGACATCAAGAACCACGAAAAGACCTTTGAGGGCTTTATCCGCGCCAGCATGTGGGTGGCCGGCATATCGATCGGCATTCTGATCTTCATGGCTCTGGTCAACGCCTGATCGGGGTGTTGTATCCGATCAGTTCCGTAACGATGCGTCGAATTGCATTCAGTCTTCTTCTGCCGCTAGCCCTCGCGGCCTGTGGCGCCGAACGGGTCTGGGCGCCGGACGATGCCGTTCAGCGTGCGCGCTATGTTTCGGCTGAACCGCCGTCGATCACACTTTACACCGTCGTTCGCAAACTGGGCGGCGAAGGTGCGCATTCTGGCATCCTAATCAATGGCAGCCAGCGGGTGATGTTCGATCCGGCGGGCACCTGGCACCACCCCTGGGCGCCAGAGCGGAACGACCTGCACTATGGCATCACCGAAAAGATGCGGAAGTTCTATATCGATTACCACGCGCGTGAGACCTATGACGTGATCGAGCAGAAGATCTATGTCAGCCCCGAAGTGGCCGAAGCCGCCTTCCGGCGGGCCACAGCTTACGGCGCGGTAAACAAAGCCTTTTGCGGAAGCTCGGTCAGCGACATTATCCGCGGTCTGCCGGGTTTTGAAAGTATCCCGCGCACGTTCTTCCCGAACCGGATCAAGTCGGCCTTTGGCGAATTGCCGGGCGTCCAGACGAAACTGCATGAGGATGGCGATCCGGATAACAATTCCGGCGTGCTTCTGGTGCAGAAAGGCGCACTGCCAGACAGCGATTCCTGACACTGTCGGCGTCAAGGACAGTCAGGCAAATATCCCGGCGACCCGTCCGAACAGCATGAAGGCCCGCGCCGTGCGGGTCTCGGCCAGATTGACGATCTCCTGATCCGTCGCGATCTTTTCGAACTCGACAAACGTCTTGTCGAACTGCCGCAGGAAGTGATGCGCCGCATCGCGGAATATCGTATCCTGCCGCATTCGCCCGGCGGTCAGCGCAAGGCTGGTCCGGTCGCGCACCCCGCCCAGCGAAGCAATCGCGCGACCGCGCTCACCTTGCGCAAAGCGGCGCCAGAGTTCAGGCCGGGCGCGATCCGGTTCAAGGTCATCCATATAGATGCCATCCTGACTGAGAAGCGTCAGGGCATCCTGCGCCGCGCGGATGAGTTTTGCGCTGCTGTGGTCATCCAGCGCCCGCCGCAGGGCCCGGAACCCCGCCTTGTCCTTAGGGCTGTCAGGGAAATTCGGGGCCCGGATGAATTCTTCGGTCGAAAGCGGTGCCTGCCCGGCATCCGCCGGGGCGCCAAGCGCCAGTGCGGGCTGTTCCTCGATCCTCGTTTCCGGGTTCAGGCGGACGGGCGCCGCTGCCGGATCCGTCGCGGGGGGGACGCTTGTGTCACGCCGCGATGCGAAGGTTGCAACCGCCGTCTCGGTCTGACGCGCGGTCGCGGCAATCTCATCAAGGCGCTGTTCCATCGAGGGACGCGCAACATGCGCCTGTGCCTGATTGATATAGGCGTGTCGCATCGCATCGAGCGCGGATTGCAGCCGCCGTGCCTCGGCTCGCATCTCGCGCGAGGTTCTGAGCGTGATCGCCGCCACCCAGATCAGGGCAATCGGCAGGCCGATCGCGACAATGATCATGACCGCGCTGAGTGTATCAGGCGCGGATGTTCCGCCAGTGAACAGGAAAAAACCACCGACAAGCAACAGCCAGAGACCGCTCACAACGATCGCGATGACCTCACCCGGGCCGATCCCACCCCCGGTATCGGGCTGTGAGTAGATCCCAAAATCTCTGCGGGCCGTCGCGCCGGGTTCGGGTTCTTTTTCCTCGGCCATCACGCATCCTCCGCGCAGATTTCAGACGTAGCGGATGTTCAGGACTTCGTAGCTTTTCTCGCCGCCCGGCGTGCGCACCTCAACGCTGTCGCCAGCATCCTTGCCGATCAGCGCGCGGGCCAGAGGCGAACGGATGTTCAGGAGGCCGCGCTCAATATCGGCCTCGGCCTCACCAACGATCTGATAGGTCTTCTCTTCGTCGGTATCCTCGTCGACCAGTGTCACCGTGGCGCCGAACTTGATCGCGCCCGAGAGTTTGGTCGGGTCGATGACATCGGCACGCCCAAGCAGGCTCTCGATTTCCTTGATGCGGCCTTCGACAAAGCTCTGACGTTCGCGTGCCGCGTGATATTCCGCGTTCTCCGAAAGGTCGCCATGCTCCCGCGCCTCGGCAATAGCCTTGATGACCGAAGGACGCTCCACCGTCTTCAGGGCCTTCAACTCTTGATCGAGCGCGGTGTGG
>NZ_JBARVQ010000415.1:0-10364 GCF_049646345.1 Albidovulum sp.
GGTCCGCCGTTATGGCGAAACCCGTCGACGTCATCCCCTGGCCAGCAGCGAAGCACCCGCGGCCGGGGTCGAGCGGGAGATTGACCTGCTCGTGCCGATCCGCGCCCGGGCCGAGGTGCTGATCGACACGACCAGCCTGTCGCCGCACGATCTGAAAGCCGAAATCGCGCATTGGTTCGGCAAGGACGACACAACGCGGCTTGCCGTCTCGGTCCACTCGTTTTCCTACAAGCGTGGCGCGCCCCGTGGGCTCGACATGATGTTCGACTGCCGTTTTCTGCGCAATCCGCATTGGGACGACGCGCTGCGGCCTTTGGATGGCCGGAATGAGAAGGTGGCCAGTTACATTGCCGCCGACCCGCGATTCGACAGCTTTTTTGAACAGGTGCGAAATCTTTTACTGCTATTGCTGCCTGCCCAGGTCGATGAAGGCAAAAGCCATCTTGCCATCGGGTTCGGGTGTACCGGGGGGCAACATAGGTCCGTTTTCGTTACGGAACAAATGATCAAAGCGCTTGCGGAGGCGGGATGGCAGGTGTCTAAGAGGCACCGGGAATTGGAACGGCGGGCCAGTGGGGGTCCGGATACAGTACAAGGTGAAAAGGCGTGATCGGGATCGTGATCGTCGCGCATGGTGGTTTGGCGCGGGAATATCTGTCCGCTGTTGAACATGTCGTGGGCAAACAGCAGGGCATCCGCGCGATCTCGATCGAAGAGGATCATGACCGCGCCGCCAAACAGGCGGAGATATGTGCCGCCGCCAACGCCGTTGATACCGGCGAGGGGGTCGTCGTCGTGACCGATATGTTCGGTGGATCGCCTTCAAATCTCAGCCTGAGCGCCTGCGCCTATGACGACCGTCAGATCCTTTACGGTGCCAATCTTCCCATGCTGATCAAGCTGGCAAAGTCGCGGCATCTGAGCGTCCCGCAGGCAGCTGCCTCGGCCCTTGATGCCGGGCGTAAATACATCAATTGCTATGTTGGTTCAGGACAGGCGACCCAATGACCACGGACACTGCGACGGCGCGCAGCCTGAAGATCGTGAACGAAAAGGGTTTGCATGCCCGCGCTTCGGCCAAGTTCGTCGAGGTCGTCGAGGCGCATGACGCAAGCGCCGAGGTCAGCAAGGACGGGATGAGCGTTTCAGGCGATTCAATCATGGGCCTCTTGATGTTGGCGGCCTCAAAGGGCACGGTGATCGAAGTCCGGACGAGCGGCAATGACGCGGGGAAACTCGCCGAAGCGCTGGATGCGCTGGTTGCCAACCGCTTCGGGGAAGACTACTGACCCAACCGGGCCTGCAATCGGAGGAACCCCGGCATACTGCACGAAACGCCCCAGAGCGAACTCGGTAAGACCGCCTCGAAACCCTACGAGATGCGGCGCCTTTCTTATGCCGGGACGTTTACGAACCCGGTAAAGGCGACCTTGATCCGCATCATCGAATGGATGTCAGGCAAGCTTCATCTGATCAAGAAGATCCGCCAGTTCGAACGTTCTGGCGTTCCGTTCGGGCAACCTTTCTTCACCAAGGCGGTCGAGACGATGGGGATCGATGTCCTGACCCCTGCAGAGCAGATCGCGCGCATTCCGAAAACCGGGCCGCTGGTCGTTGTCGCGAACCATCCGCACGGGCTGGTTGACGGTCTGATCATGGGCGAGTTGATCGGGCGGGTGCGGACGGATTTCAAGATCCTGACCCGCTCGCTCCTGACTGGCATTCCCGAGATCGAGGAATTCATGTTGCCCGTGCCGTTCCCGCACGAGGAAAACGCCCGCGAGCAAAGCCTTGAGATGCGCAATATCTGCATGGAGCATCTCAAGAAGGGTGGGGTCATTATTCTCTTTCCGGCGGGACGGGTCGCAACAAGCGAAACCATGTTCGGCCCGGTGATCGAGCCGGAATGGAACCCGTTTACCGCCAAGATGGTGACGCGGTCCGGGGCGACGGTGCTGCCGATCTTCTTTCCGGGCCGCAATACCCGGCTTTATCACATCGCCGACAAGATCTCGGCAACGTTCCGGCAGGGGCTGTTGCTGCACGAGATCCGCCACGCGCTTTACAAGCCGCAGGCCCCGGTCATCGGCGACCCGATCGGACCGGAGGATCTGAAAACCCGCGGGGGCGATCCCCGTGGCCTGCTCGCCTGGCTCAGGGAAACGACGCTGGCGCTGGGCAGATAAGCGGCCGCGCAGCGACGCGCCTATCTGACCTCAACCGCAATGACGGCAACGCAGTCGCCGGATTTAACAAGCCCGGGGAAGTGCCGGGCAGTCAGCAGACCTGCGCGTTTCGCGATGACGGTCATGGGCAAAACACCGGTGCGGTCGGGGGGCCAGATCCGGGCGAGCGACTGGCCCTGTGTCACGGCATCGCCGAGATCGGCCATCGGTTCGATCAGCCCGTCACCTTCGGCGAAGTGGAAGCAATCGCCATCGGGCATGTCGAGCATCACGGTCGGGCCGGTCTCTGCCTCACCCGTCAGGATGCCTGCATGCATCAGGAGGTTCCGCACCCCTTTCCTGGCGATGCCGATTGTGCGCGCCGTCGCCGTGCCGCCGCCGCCGAGCTCGGTCGTGACAAAGACCTTGCCCTGTGCCTCGACCGCCGTGTCGAACATGCCGACCGCGTCAATCTCCAGCATCATCATCGACCATGGCGCATTGAAGGCCTTCATCGCGGCGACGCAGGCGGCCTCCTGCTTTTTGTCTTCCAGTACATGAACGGCGGCGAAGGGCAGGAAGTCGAGCGTTTTTCCGCCTGAGTGGAAATCGAGCACCACATCCGCCATCGGTACGAGCACGCGCTGGAAATAGTCGGCGATCTTCTGTGTCACCGTCCCGTCCGGAGCACCGGGGAAGGAACGGTTCATATTGCCTTTGTCGATGGGCGAGGTCCGGGTGCCTGCGCGGAAAGCCGGGTAGTTGAGGGCGGGCACAATGACGACCCGGCCAGTGACCTCTGCTGGGGTCAGCGTCGCCGCCAGATCCATCAGCGCCACCGGCCCTTCATATTCGTCGCCGTGATTGGCGCCGGTCAGCAGTGCGGTTGGCCCGTCGCCGTTGCGGATCACGGTGATCGGGATCATGACAGACCCCCAGGCGCTGTCGTCACGGCTATAGGGCAGGCGCAGAAACCCGTGATGGACACCGTCCTGATCGAACGGGACCGTAGGCGTGATCGGGCTCGGTTTCATGGCTTACCCCTTCACAAGCATCTGCCGCGATACATCTGCCAAAAGCTCGGGCGCACCCTTGCCGATGACGATACTTTCCGTGATTTCGAACCCCCAATCCTCCATCCAGAGGCCGGTCATGAAGTGGAAGGTCATGTTCTCTTCCAGCACGGTCTTGTCGCCGGGGCGCAAGGACATGGTTCGCTCGCCCCAGTCGGGCGGGTAGGAGATGCCGATCGGATAGCCGGTGCGGTTGTCCTTGGTGATCCCGTATTTCTTCAGGACGCCGAAAAACGCGAAAGCTATATCCTCGCAGAGATTGCCGGCTTTTGCGGCCTCCAACCCGGCTTCCATCCCTTCCAGCACCGCTTTTTCAGCGTCAAGGAAGGTCTGCGTCGGCTTGCCCAGGAAGACCGTGCGCGACAGGGGGCAGTGATAGCGGTGATAGGCGCCCGCGATTTCAAAGAACGTGCCCTCGCCCGACTTCATCGGCTTGTCGTCCCAGGTCAGGTGCGGGGCAGAGGCATCCGCGCCCGAGGGCAGCAGGGGCACGATGGCCGGATAGTCGCCGCCCGCGCCGATCCCTTCGTCATAGCGCAGCCCGGCATCGTAGATCTCGGCCACGAGGTCGCATTTGCGCATCCCCGGCTCGACCTTGTCGAAGATCCGCCGGTGCATGTTGCCGACGATCTTTCCGGCGATCCGCATGTAGTCCAGCTCCTGCGCCGACTTCACCGCGCGCTGCCAGTTCACCAGTGCGGTCGTGTCGGTGAAACGGGCATTCGGGAGGTGCTTTTGCAGCGAGGCAAAGGCGGCCGCTGAAAACCAGTAATTGTCCATCTCGACCCCGATCCGGGCGCTTCCCCAACCTCGCTCGGCGATACGCTCCGACAGGTAATCCATCGGGTGCCGTTCAGTCGACTGCACGTAGTGATCCGGGTAGCCGATGATGTCATCATGGGACATGAAGACGGTGCGCTTGGCGCCATTGGCATCCTGCCCGCGGCCGAACCAGACCGGATCGCCCTCCATCCCCAGCAGCACGCATTGATGGACGTAGAAGGACCAGCCGTCATAGCCTGTCAGCCAGGCCATGTTCGACGGGTCCGAGACGAGGATGAGGTCGACCCCCTTCGCCGCCATTGCCTTGCGGGTCCTGGCGATGCGGGCGGCATATTCCTCGCGGCTGAAGTAAAGCTTGGCCATGGTCATCTGCGGTGACTTTCGCTGTTAAAGCGTTTCGGTTTTAGTTGAAATCACAAGCATCAGAATTCGAACGAAACAGGTTCGAATTCTGATTCATTGTAAACCCGAAACGCTATTGCTGGTGAAATCGGTGCCGATCCCCGCTGCGTCGGCACGTTGGCGGGCAAAGGTGGCGATGGCGGTGTCCTGAACACCGGTGCCGGTCAGGTCGGCGATGGTGATCTGATCGGGCGAGGTACGGCCCGGGGCCTTGCCCGCGACGATGTCGCCGAGTTCAGTGAATGTGCGGTCGGGCGGGATCAGACCGGCGGCGATGGCCGGGCGCAACTCGCCCATGATCGCGGTCTGGCTTTGTCGGTCGGGCACGTAAAGGTCGGCACGGGTCAGGCAGGCGGGGTCAAGTTCGGCCTTGTGGTGCTGGTCCGACCCCATCGCGGTCACGTGCTGGCCGGGGCGCAGCCAGTTGGCTTTGATCAGCGGCTCGGCGGCAGGCGTCGTGGTCACGATCACATCTGCGCCCGAAACCGAACCGGCAAGATCGACCGATGCCGCGACCGGGATGCCAAGATCGGCGGAAAGCTCCCTCGCCGTAGCCTGGGCTTTGGCCCCGTCCCGCGCCCAGACAACGGCCGACGTAATCGGGCGCACCAGACAAAGCGCCTTCAATTGCAACCGCGCCTGCATTCCCGCACCGACAATACAGGCCGAGGACGCATCCTCGCGCGCCAGCGCCCGCGCAGCGACGGCCCCGGCGGCGGCGGTGCGCACTTCCGTCAGATAGCCATTGTCGAGCAAGAGCGCCTCGACCTGCCCGGTCTTCGCCGAAAACACCACCATGATCCCGTTCGTGGTTGGCAGGCCGATGGCGGGATTGTCATAAAATCCCGGCGACATCTTTATGGTGAAGCTTTCTGCCCCGGTTATATGGGCGGTTTTAACATCAACCTCGCCATTGTTTTCCCAAATGCCCATGGACAGGATCGGCGGCATCTCAACCTTACCCACCCCCAACGCGGCAAATCCATTCGCCACGCAATCCACCGCCGCGAGATCAAGCGGCACGACCTGCCGCAGCTCTGCCTCGCTCAGGATCCGTATCATTGGCATCTTTATCCCTTCGCCACATCCACCACCTCGCCCGAAATCAGGCGATGATGCAGGCCCATGTCGATATTCCCGCCCGAAAGCAGTACCGCCGTCTCGCCGTTCGGCGTCACCTTTCCGGCCAGAAGCGCCGCGATCCCGACCGCGCCTGCGCCCTCGACGATCTGGCGTTCCTGCCAATGGGCATGGTGGATGCCCTCGGCGATCTCAGCCTCGGTCAGAAGCACGACCTCATCCACCAGATCGCGGACCATCGCGAAGGTGTGGCGGTTTTCCAGCCCGATGCCGCCGCCAAGGCTGTCGGCGAGGGTCGGCAATTCTTCAACCTCGACCGGGTGCCCCGCTGTCAGTGCGGCATGCATCGCGGCCCCCCGTTCCATCGAGACGCCGATGACCCGGATACCGGGCCGCGCACCCTTCAGCGCCGCCGCGACACCGGCAATCAGCCCACCACCTGAAAGCTGCACCAGAACCGTCCCGAGCGCAGGTACCTCTCGCAGCAATTCGAGCCCGAGTGTCCCTTGCCCGGCGATGATGTCGGGATGATCGAAGGGCGGCAGCATGACCATACCCTCATCCGCAACCAGACGGTCGACCTCTTCCTGCGCATCATCCTGTGAGTGGCCGATGATACGGATTTCGGCACCAAGCGCGCCGATCGCCTCGACCTTGTTCGATGGGACCAGTTCTGACATGCAGACAATGCAGCGCAGACCGGCCGCCCGCGCGGCATAAGCAAGGGCGCGGCCATGATTGCCGGTCGAGGCACAGACGACACCCCTTGCCCGGTCCTCCGCCGTCAGGCGGCTGACCGCGTAGGTCGCCCCGCGCAGCTTGAAACTGCCGGTGATCTGCTGGTGTTCAAGCTTCAGGTGGACAGGTGTGCCGCACTGCGCGGTCAGGCTTTCGGAACGGATACAGGGTGTTGGCCGCAGCGCCGCGGCAATCGCCTGCTGCGCCGCTCTGATCTGGTCCAGACCAACCGTGCCATGTGTCATGCACGCCCCCCTTCGGGTCCGATTCTCTGCGGGCCCGCCCCCGGATCATCGGCAGGGGAAGATCAATTGACAAGCCATGCCGTCCTGCACACTCTCGGCCCATGTCCCAGCTCAAACTCGATGATCGCGATATCCGTATCCTGTCGATTCTCACCCGCGAGGGCAGGATCGCGAAGTCCGAACTTGCCGCCCGTGTGAACCTTTCTGCCACCCCCTGCTGGGAACGTCTGAAGCGCCTGGAAGCGGCGGGGATCATCACCGGCTACCGCGCCGAGGTGGAGCTGCGCCGCATCGCGCCCCATGTCACGGTCTTTGTCGTGGCCGAAGTGGAAAACCACCGCGCCGAAAGGCTTCGCGCATTTGAGGAAGCGATGGATACCTATGATGAGGTCATCGCCTGCTGGGCGCTCGGCGGTGGTTTCGACTATCTTCTGCAGATCGTCACGCGCGACATCGACAGCTATCAGGCGCTGATCGACCGTATTCTTGAGGCGGGCCTCGGGCTCAGCCGCTACTTCACCTATGTGGTGACTAAACCGGTGAAACTGACGGCGCCTTTGCCGGAATGCCTCATCGATGTTGCCAGACGAAAAGCCTGATCGCGGGCGGAAAGAAGAGGATTCTTCTGCCGGATACACCCATTTCAGATGATCTCTCCGGCCTATCCCGCTAGGGTCGCGGCAACGTCAACAGGGGGGACCGATGCTCAGAAACGATCAGCTTGACCAGTGGGACCGCGAGACTTTCTTTCACCCCTCGACCCATCTTGCCCAGCATGCGCGCGGCGAAAGCCCGAACCGGGTGATCAAGACCGCTTCGGGCGTTCATATCGAAGATCGGGACGGCAACCGCCTTCTGGACGCTTTCGCAGGTCTCTACTGTGTGAATGTCGGTTATGGCCGCCAGGAGATTGCCGAGGCGATTGCCGCACAGGCCAAGGAACTGGCCTATTACCATTCCTATGTCGGTCACGGCACGGAAGCTTCGATCACGCTGGCAAAGATGATCCTCGACCGGGCGCCGTCGAACATGTCGAAGGTCTATTTTGGCCTTGGCGGGTCCGATGCGAATGAGACCAACGTCAAGCTGATCTGGTACTTCAACAACATCCTAGGCCGGCCAGAGAAGAAAAAGATCATCTCGCGCTGGCGCGGTTATCACGGTTCGGGGCTGGTGACCGGATCGCTGACGGGGCTGGAACTCTTTCACAAGAAGTTCGACCTGCCGCTGGCCCAGGTGATCCATACCGAGGCACCGTATTATTACCGCCGCAAGGACGTGAACCAGTCCGAGGCGGAGTTCACCGCCCATTGCGCGGCCGAGCTTGAGGCGCTGATCGAGCGTGAGGGCGCGGACACGATCGCCGCCTTCATCGGCGAGCCGGTTCTGGGCACCGGCGGCATCGTGCCACCGCCCGCAGGCTATTGGCAGGCGATCCAGAAGGTGTTGAAAAAGCACGACATCCTGCTGGTCGTGGATGAGGTCGTGACCGGCTTCGGTCGCCTCGGCACGATGTTCGGATCGGACCACTACGGGATCGAGGCCGACATCATCACCATCGCCAAGGGGCTGACCTCGGCCTATGCGCCTTTGTCGGGCTCCATCGTCTCGGATCGGGTCTGGAAGGTGCTGGAACAGGGCACGGACGAAAATGGCCCCATCGGCCACGGCTGGACCTATTCCGCCCATCCGATCGGTGCTGCGGCCGGGGTGGCGAACCTGCAACTTATCGACGATCTGAACCTTGTGCGGAACTCAGGGCAAGTCGGGGCCTATCTGAAAAAGACCATGACCGAGGCGCTGACCGATCACCCCCATGTCGGCGACATACGTGGCGAAGGCATGCTCTGCGCCGTCGAATTCGTCGAAGACAAGGCGTCACGTGGCTTTTTCGACCCCGCGAAGAAGATCGGCCCGCAGGTCTCGGCCACCCTTCTGGCACAGGACAAGGTCATCGCGCGGGCGATGCCGCAGGGCGATATTCTGGGATTCGCGCCGCCGTTTTGCCTGACGAAGGCCGAGGCCGATCAGGTCGTCGCCGCCACGGCAAGGGCGGTGAAAACCGTGCTTGGCTGACGCCGGGTCTTCCGTCCTCAGACGGGTTAGAACACACCCATGCTCAGCCCGGCACCGAGCGCCGCGCCAATGTCGCGGCACTTGGCTAATTCCTGATCCGGGATCACCTTTTCCGCCAGAATTTGTTCCGGTGTCTGGGCATGGGTGCAGACGATCAGCGGGGGCTGCACCTCTCTCAGCCGCCAGCCGAGCGCGATGCGTGCAATCTGGCGCACCGCATTTTCACCGTCGGAGCCTGCGCAGACCATCTGGGCATAGGGGCGTCCCTCGATCCGCCCCAGTACGGGATAATAGCAGCGGTCGAAGAAGTCCTTCATCACGCCCGATATCGCGGCAAGGTTTTCAGGCGCGCAGAAGAGATAGCCGTTGGCGCCAAGCAGATCCTCGGGCGTGGCCTGATCGGCGGTGATGAGCCGGGTCGGGGTTTCCGGCATGGCCGCCCCGGCGGCGGCCTCGGCCATTTGCTGGCTGCCACCGGTTCGTGAGTGATAGATGATTAGAAGCTCTGCCATGTCGCTCCAATCTTCGATTGCGACCGGGTGCCGGATGGTCAGGGTCCGCAGGCAAACCTGCCCCGGTTACCGTGTCGGAACCGGCACTTCGCCGCGATAGTCGTAAAAGCCGCGCTGGGTCTTGCGGCCAAGCCACCCGGCTTCGACATATTTCGTCAGAAGCGGGCAGGGGCGGTACTTGGTATCGGCCAGTCCCTCATGCAGCACGTTCATGATCGCAAGGCAGGTGTCGAGCCCGATGAAATCGGCCAGTTCCAGCGGCCCCATCGGATGGTTCGCCCCAAGCTTCAGCGATTCGTCGATGGACTTGACGCTGCCCACGCCTTCGTAAAGCGTATAGACGGCCTCATTGATCATCGGCATCAGGATGCGGTTGACGATAAAGGCGGGGAAATCCTCGGCCGAGGCCGCGGTCTTGCCCAGTTTCTCGACCACTTTCACCATCGCCTGATAGGTCGGTTCATCGGTGGCGATGCCCCGGATCAGCTCTACCAGCTGCATCACGGGCACCGGGTTCATGAAGTGGAAGCCCATGAACTTTTCCGGCCGGTCGGTGCGCGAGGCAAGCCGGGTGATCGAGATCGAAGAGGTGTTCGATGTCAGGATCGTCTCGGGCTTGAGATGCGGCAGGAGATCTTCGAAGATCGCTTGTTTAACCGTCTCGCGTTCTGTCGCGGCCTCGATCACAAGGTCAGTCTGGCCCAGTTCCGTCAGTTTCAGCGTGGTCTTGATCCGGCCCATGGCGGCGGCCTTGTCCTCGGCCGAGACTTTGCCACGGCCTACCTGACGATCAATGTTGCGGTCGATCAGGGCCACGGCCTTATCCAGCGCATCCTGGCTGATATCGGTCATCAGGACGTCGAAACCGGCCAGCGCGAAGACATGGGCGATGCCGTTACCCATCTGACCCGCACCGACGATACCGACCGATTTGATGTCCATTGCCCGATCCTCACATTCCGTTTGCGCAAGACCATAGGCACCGCTCAATGCCGGGCGCAAGGCATAAGCGCCCGACCCCGCGAACCAATCGAATTTGAACTTTATCTATTTGGCAAGGATCGCAGGTCAGATTCGGTTCCGGGTGATTCAACAAAGGGTGGGAACCAATGGCCTATGAATATGCCGGTGAAAGCGCGCTTGACTACTTGCCATGCCGCTACGGTCAGTCAAAGCTCCTGTTTCGGGGGCCACGCAGAAAACTGGACGGCGCCTATGCTGCCGTTCTGGGCGGCACGGAAACTTACGGAAAGTTTGTCGCAGAACCTTTTCCGAACATCGTCGAGGGGC
>NZ_JBARVQ010000416.1:0-6429 GCF_049646345.1 Albidovulum sp.
CCCTTGAAGATCGCGGCGACGCCTATGCCGCCGAGTGCAAGATGTGATCGGTCCGGGCCGGGGCGTATCCCCGGTCCGCCTTTCGGGGATGTCCTGACATGCTCTTGCTGGCCGAGCAGGTCCTGAACGGCCTGCAATACGGGATGATGCTGTTTCTCATGGCCGCCGGGCTGACTTTGGTCTTCGGCGTCATGGGACTGATCAACCTTGCGCATGGCTCGCTTTACATGGCGGGCGCTTTCGCCTGTGCCGCAGTCGCCGCCGCGACGGGGTCATTCTGGCTGGGCCTTGCCGCCAGTCTTGCCGCCGCCGCCGCTTTGGGCGCGCTGGTGGAGGTGGTGGTGATCCGGCGGCTTTACGCCCGCGATCACCTTGATCAGGTGCTGGCGACCTTCGCGCTGATCCTCGTCTTTTCCGAAGGCACCCGCTGGCTTTTCGGCTCCTTCCCCCTCTATCTTTCACTGCCGCCCGTCCTGTCGGGCGCGGTGACGCTGCCGGGGGGGCTGGTCTATCCTGCCTTTCGTTTGGCGATCATCGTCATCGGCGCGGGCGTCGCCGTCGGTCTTTTCTGGCTGATCACCCGCACCCGCCTCGGCATCCGCATCCGCGCGGGTGAGGCGGACCGGGAGATGATCGCGGCCCTCGGCGTCGATATCGGCAGGCTCTATACGATGGTCTTTGCCCTTGGCGCGGCACTTGCGGGGTTGGCCGGCGCGCTGGTCGGCTCGGTCCAGTCGGTGCAGGTGGGCATGGGGGAGCCGGTCTTGATCCTCGCCTTCGTCACCGTGGTCATCGGCGGCATCGGCTCGATCAAAGGCGCGCTGATCGGTGCGCTTCTGGTCGGCATGACCGATACGCTGGGCAAGGCCTTGCTGCCGGGTCTTTTCGCGCGCTTCATGGAGGCATCGGCCGCGACATCGGTCGGGTCGGCGCTCGCCTCCATGCTGATCTATGTGCTGATGGCACTGGTGCTGATCTGGCGACCGACGGGTCTTTACGGGGCGCGGGCATGAAGCTGACGGGTGCAGTTCCGAACCTCATGGTCTTCGCGGGGCTGATCGCCGTGGCGGTCATCGCCGATCTGACTGGCAACCCCTATATCGTGACGCTGGCGACCAAGGTGGCGATCTTTGGCCTGGCGGGTGTCGGGCTGAACCTCGCGCTCGGCTATGGCGGCCTTGTGTCCTTCGGTCATGCGGCGTTTTTCGGGCTGGGCGGTTATGTCACGGCGATTCTTGCCAGCCATGCGTCCAGCGGCACGCCCGTGGCGACGTTCCCCTTCACCATGATGGGCACGAATGAGATGCTGGCGATCTGGCCCTTCGCGATCCTCGTCGCGGGGCTTGCCGCCTTGGTCATCGGGGCGCTCAGCCTGCGCACTACGGGTGTCTACTTCATCATGGTGACGCTCGCCTTCGCACAGATGCTGTATTACTTTGCGATCTCCTGGCCGACCTATGGCGGTGAGGACGGGCTCTCATTCTACGTCCGCAACAGCTTTCCCGGAGCGAATACCTTCGCGCCGCTGCAATTCTTCGCCATATGCGCCACGGTCCTTGGCATCACCGTGGTGCTTGTGGCGGTGCTGACTCAATCGCGCTTTGGCCTTGCGCTGCGTGCGGCAAAAGAAAACGACACGCGGGTGATCGCCTCGGGCATCAAGCCCTTTGCCATCCGTCTGACCGCCTTCGTCCTGTCGGGCATGGTTGCAGGGCTGGCGGGTGCCTTGTTTGCCGATCTCAACCGGTTCGTCAGCCCGACGATGCTGAGCTGGCACATGTCGGGGGAGATTATGGTTTTCGTCATCCTCGGCGGCGTCGGGCGGCTCTCTGGGCCCATCGCCGGGGCGGCGGTCTTCATTGCGCTTGAATACCTGCTTGGCCCGGTCAGCGAGCATTGGCAGGCGCTTCTGGGCCTTCTCCTGATCCTCATCGTCCTTTTCGCGCCGAAGGGGCTGATGGGGTTGGCCATGGGACGGCGTGGCCATGTCTGAGCCGATCCTGACCCTCAGCCACCTGTCGAAAAGCTTCGGCGCGCTGAAGGCGACCGACGATGTGTCGCTGGACCTGCGGCCGGGGGAAATTCATGCGCTGATCGGCCCGAACGGGGCCGGGAAATCGACCCTGATCAAAGAGATTGCGGGCGAAATCCGCCCCGATAGCGGGTCGATTACATTCGAGGGGCAGGCGATCGACACCCTTGGCCCGGCCGAGCGCGCCCGGCTGGGTCTGGCGCGCAGCTTTCAGGTCTCATCGGTGATCCCGGGCTTTAACGTGCTGCAAAACGTGATGCTGGCGGTGCAGGGGGCTTCTGGCGCGACGTTCCGCTTCTTCCGACCGGCGCTGTCGGACCGCACTCTCACCGACCCGGCTCTCTTTCACATCCACCACGCGGGGCTCGGTGGGCGCGAAGCAGTTGCCGCGTCGGACCTTGCCCATGGTGAGCGGCGGCGGCTGGAGATCGCCATGGCGCTGGCGATGCGCCCGCGCGCCTTTCTTCTGGATGAGCCGATGGCCGGGATGGGTACCGAGGGTGCGCGCGACCTGACGGCGATGCTCGCCGATCTGAAGGCCGAGGCGCCGATCCTTCTGGTGGAACATGACATGGATGCGGTTTTTGCCCTGGCCGACCGGATTTCGGTGCTGGTCTACGGCCGCGTCATCGCCACGGGCACAGTGGAGGAGATCCGCAGCAATCCGGACGTGCGCCGTTCCTATCTGGGGGAAGAGGCATGACCACGCTTCTCGACCTCAAGGACATCACGGCGGGTTATGGGCCGGTGCAGGCGCTCTTTGGCGTGACGCTGGCGCTGGAGGAAGGCGAGGTTCTGGCGCTGATGGGCCGCAACGGTATGGGCAAGACGACGACCGTGCGGGTGATCATGCGGATGTTGCCGCTTTCCGGGGGAACACTGTTCTTCGGCGGGCGCGACATTGCGCGCCTCTCGTCGCACCGTGCCGCACAGGCGGGGCTGGGTCTGGTGCCCGAGGGGCGGCGCTGCTTCGCGCAGCTGACGGTCGCCGAAAACCTTTCGGTCGCCGCCCGGCCCGGCGACTGGACGCTGCAGCGTGTCCTTGACCTTTTCCCGCGTCTCGGGGAACGCATGGGACAGGCTGCCCGGACGCTTTCGGGTGGCGAACAGCAGATGCTGGCCATCGGCCGGGCGCTCCTGACCAATCCGCGGCTTCTGATCCTCGATGAAGCGACCGAGGGGCTGGCCCCGGTGGTGCGCGCCGAAATCTGGGCGGCGATCCGGGCTTTGAAGGGGCAGGGCGTCTCGATCCTCGTCATCGACAAGTCGCTGAAGGAACTCAGCGGCGTGGCTGACCGGGCGGTGGTGCTTGAACGAGGGGCAAGCGTCTGGTCCGGCAGGATGGCGCGGCTGGGCGAGGATATCGCGGGGCGCTATCTGGGGGTGTGACAGTGCGGGATCAACTCTGCGACTGGACCACGCAGCAGGCGCGGATATCGGGATCGGCGCGGCAGCAATCATTCAGAAGATACGAGATGACCCCGCCGACCCCGGCGGCATCTACCGCATAGATGATCTGGCGCGAAGCCCGGCGTGAAACGATCAGCCCCGCCTGTTCCAGCGCCGAGAGGTGGAACGACAGGCGCGAGGGCGACACTGCAAGCTTTTCGGCGATCTCCCCGGCGGGCATCCCGTCAGTGCCGGTGCCGACCAGCAGCCGCACAAGATCCAGCCTTGTTTCATTGGCAAGTGCCGACAGCGCGGCGAGGGCGGTTGTGCGATCCATAATTCAACATTTCATGAATAGTTGAAACTTAGAGCTTGATAGCCGGTTCAGGTTCTGCGATCAAGCGCCCTGTAATCGTGGAAAGGCGTTCCGATGGCGGATGACGGCAAGCTCAGCGACGGCTGGCAGCGCAGTGTGCGGACTTTGCGGCGAGTTGCGCCCTATCTCTGGCCCGAGGGCGAGAATTGGGTAAAGCGCCGCGTCGTGCTGTCGCTGACGGCACTTGCACTGGCCAAGGTCGTCTCGGTCCTGACACCATTCTTCTACAAGGCTGCCGTTGACGCGCTGTCGAACGAGACGCGCGGTGATGCCTGGTTGCTGGCCTATGGCGCGGTCGGGCTGACCGTGGCCTATGGGCTCGCCCGCGTCGGCTCCATCGGCTTCAACGAATTGCGCGACGTGGTCTTTGTCCGGGTCGGGCAACGGGCCTTGCGCAAACTCGCGCTGGAAACCTTCCGGCATATCCATGCGATGTCGATGCGCTATCACATCACCCGCAAGACCGGGGGTCTCAGCCGGATCATCGAACGGGGCGTGAAGGGCGTCGAGTTCCTGCTGCGGTTCATGCTTCTTTCGGTCGGGCCGCTGATCCTTGAGCTGTCCATGGTCACGGTGATCTTCGCGCTGCTTTTCGACTGGCGCTATGCCGCTGTCGTCGTCGTCACCATCGCGATCTACATCACATATACGTTCAAGATCACCGAATGGCGGGTGAAGATCCGCCGCCAGATGAACGAACAGGATACCGATGCGAACCAGAAGGCGGTCGATAGCCTGTTGAACTTTGAGACCGTGAAATATTTCGGCGCCGAGGCGCGCGAAGCCGCGCGTTACGACGCGGCGATGGCGGGCTATGAACAGGCGGCGGTCAAGACCGGCCAGTCGCTGTCGATGCTGAATTTCGGCCAGTCGATGATCATCACCTCGGGCCTTGTCATCGTCATGGTGATGGCGGCGATGGGGGTGCAGTCGGGTGTGCTGACGGTCGGCGATTTCGTCATGGTCAATGCCTATATGATCCAGATCACCATGCCGCTGAACTTCCTTGGCACCGTCTACCGCGAAATTCGTCAGGCGCTGGTCGATATGGGCGAGATGTTCGACCTGCTCGGCCAGCCCGCCGAGATCACCGACAAGCCCGGCGCGCCGGATCTGGATGTTACGGGCGGCGAGGTGGAATTGGACGCGGTGAAATTCGCCTACGATCCGGCCCGGCCGATCCTCAAGGGCATCAGCCTGAAGGTGGGCGCGGGGCAGACGGTGGCCATTGTCGGCCCGTCCGGCTCGGGCAAGTCGACCATCGGGCGGCTTTTGTTCCGCTTTTACGACGTGACCGGC
Organism: Albidovulum sp.; assembly: GCF_049646345.1. GTDB lineage: Bacteria > Pseudomonadota > Alphaproteobacteria > Rhodobacterales > Rhodobacteraceae > Albidovulum. Next base: position 5,097 of record NZ_JBARVQ010000416.1, read on the forward strand.
GGGGCGCTGAAGATCGACGGTCAGGATGTGCGCGACATCACCCAAGGCAGCCTGCATGCACGGATCGGCGTCGTGCCGCAGGACACGGTCCTGTTCAACGATACGGTGCTTTACAACATCGCCTATGGCCGCCCCGACGCGGCCTGCGAGGAACTGATCGCGGCGGCGAAGGCCGCGAAGATCCACGATTTCATCATGTCGCTGCCGGAAGGCTATGAAACCAAGGTGGGTGAGCGCGGGCTGAAACTCTCGGGCGGCGAAAAGCAGCGCGTCGGCATTGCCCGAACCCTGTTGAAAAACCCGCCGATCCTTCTGCTGGATGAGGCGACATCGGCGCTCGACACCCAGACCGAGCGTGACATTCAGGACACCCTGAAGGCGATGGGCGAGGGGCGGACGGTGATCACCATCGCCCATCGCCTCTCTACCATCGCCGATGCCGACCGGATCGTGGTTCTGGAAAAGGGCGAGATTGTCGAGGAAGGCACGCATGACGACCTTCTGGCACGGGCGGGACGCTATGCCGCGATGTGGGCGCGTCAATCGGCCGAGGAAGAGACCGGTGCGCCAGCGGGTCCGCGCCTGCGGCTTGCCGATAGCGAAGAGGCGGCGGGCTGAGCCCTTGCCAAATTGTGCAGGCGCTGGTCGCGCCTGCAAGACATGCATGGTGCCCCGGGGGCAGGCGTGGCGCGGGCTTGGCAAGGTCGCGCGCTTGCGTGTAAGACGGTGCCGGACAAAGGTCCCATGCGGGGCCTGAGGTGGGAGAAGACCGCGTGAGCGAGACCGACAGTTTCATCGAGGAAGTCACCGAAGAGGTGCGCCGCGACAAACTCTACCAGACCTTCCGCAAATATGGCTGGATCGCAGTCACGCTGGTCGTCGCAATTGTTGGCGGCGCTGCCTGGAGCGAATGGCAGAAGTCATCGGCGCGCAATGCGGCGCAAGCCTTCGGCGATGCGATTCTGGCCGCACTCGACAGTGACGATGCGGCGGCCCGTGTGGTGGCGCTGGAACAGATCGGCGCGGGAGAGGCGGCACCCGGTCAGGCGGCGGTTCTTGGCTTTATCGCCGTTGATGAGGCGTTGAAAACTGGCGACCGCGACGGTGCGCTGGCCCGTCTGAACGCGATGGCCGAAGATGCCGCTTTGCCCGAAAGCTATCGCCAGCTGGCCGAGCTGAAGGCGGTGATCATGGCGGGCGGCGCGATGGATGCGGGCGCGCGTGATGCGGCACTCGAACGACTTGCGACACCGGGCGCGCCCTATCGGGTTCTGGCGATGGAACAGCAGGCATTGGCGCTGGTGGACGTCGGTGAGGCCGAACAGGCGATCAC
>NZ_JBARVQ010000417.1:0-2388 GCF_049646345.1 Albidovulum sp.
GTTCCACCCCGAATAGCAAAATCAGGGTGCATATAAAACACATAAATTCAATATGTTAGCGGAAACAGGGCGGTGTTAGCGAAAACAGGCTCTACAATCGGGCAGGGGCGACGCAACTGTGCGCGAATCCGTCATCGTCTTGCCTCGGGCTGTTGATCCGTTAGGTTGCACACATAAAACAGGGCAGCGGGACGGATATGAGCGGTTTACTGGCACTTCTGGACGACGTGGCGGCCATCGCCAAGGTCGCGGCTGCAAGCGTCGATGACGTTGCGGGCATGGCGGCCAAGGCGGGGTCGAAGACCGCGGGCATCATCATCGACGATGCGGCGGTGACGCCGAAATATGTCCATGGTTTCGAGGCCAGGCGCGAACTGCCTATCATCTGGAAGATCACCAAGGGCTCCTTGTTCAACAAGCTGGTGATCCTCCTGCCCGCCGCCTTGCTGATGAACGCCTTCGCGCCGTGGCTGATCACGCCCTTGCTGATGCTCGGGGGTGGATATCTGTGTTTTGAAGGGGCCGAGAAGATCTTTCACCACCTCTTCCCGCATGGTGACCCTGAGGTCGAGGCGGATATGGAGGTCGGCGACCCCGTGCATCTAGAGGAAAAGCGGGTGAAGGGGGCGATCAAGACCGATTTCATCCTCTCGGCCGAGATCATGACCATCACGCTTGCCGCCATTCCCGATGGATCACCCTGGATGGAGGCGTCTGCGCTGGCGATGGTGGCGGTCGCGATCACGCTGGTGGTCTATGGCACCGTGGCGCTGATCGTGAAGATGGACGATATCGGGCTTTACATGGCGGCGACCGCGCGGACCGGATTTGGCCGGGCCATGGGGACGGGGCTGGTCAAGGGCATGCCGAAACTCATGGCGCTGCTGTCCACGGTCGGCACGGCGGCGATGCTTTGGGTTGGCGGGTCGATCATCATCCACGGGCTCGATGTGCTGGGCTGGCCGGTGCTTTATAACGCGATCCATCATCTGGCCGAGGGGGCGGTGCATGGAATTCAGGGGCCCGCGAGCGGGTTCCTGCAATGGCTGATCACCGCGGGGCTGGACGGGCTGCTCGGGTTGGCATTGGGGATGGTCCTTATCCCGCTGGTGACTAAGGTGATTGCGCGGTTGTTTGGCAACAAGGACAGCGCCGGGTCGCATTAAGGGGTCAGGTGTTCCGCTGCCGACGGTTCCTGCGGCGTCTGATGCGCGGGATCAGAAACAGGACAATGCCCGACAGCGCAAAGATCGCCATAGCGCCGCCGGTGATATCGGCCGCCCAGGTTCCGAATCTGCCGTCGATCCAGCCGCGTGTGTGGAGGCGTTTGAAGATGCTGCCCCAATAGATCTGGGTATCCAGAAGCTGGCCATCGGGGGTGAACGTCCGGCGGCGGAAACTGGTCTTGATCCAGTAGTGCCCGGTCGCAAGGTCAAAGATGATCTGACCGTCATCGCCATCCAGAATGATGGCCGCGCGGCCGTGATATCTGGTGCCCGTGTTCCTCTGGAAATTCTGCCCGGGCCAGATGCGCTCGGCCATCGGCAGCGTATTGTCCGGATCGATAGGGCGTGTACGCTCCGGATCGTCGAACCGCGCCTCATCATAGGTCGCGCCGGGCAACAGATCGAAAAGCGCCCGTTCGTGATTGAGGTAAATACCGGTCAGACCAATGGTCAGGACCCAGGGCAGAACAAAGACGCCCAGCCAGCTATGGACGGATTTCAGAAACCGCATGCCCCTCACTCCTCGCAATTCGGGCGGACCATATCATGGAGTGTTCTGAACGGGAGAGGAAAGCCTGGGACAAGCGAATGCCACCGCCCGCCGCGTCATCGACCGATTGTGCGGGATGTCAGCGGCATGGCAACTTGTGATCGCGGGTTCGGCCGGAGGGCGGGGATTGAAAATGCATCAGGGTCCGGTGCGTTCCGCCCGGACCCTGACCTGTGACAGCACAAAGCGACCTGGACCGCGTCAGCCGCGACGGCGGCCGCGGCGTTCGCGGGACGGGGCCGCATCATCGCCGGTCCCGTCGGAGGTTGAGGAAAAGCCACCGAGCCTTGTGGCGATTTCATCAAGTGTGGGGCGGGCTCCGCGCGGGCGGGTCTCCAGCGCGTTGCGCATCGCGGCGAGGTGTTCGGGCATCGTGCCGCAGCAGCCGCCGATGATCGTGGCGCCTGCATCCCGCGCCAGCACTGCATATTCGGCCATCAGATCCGGCGTGCCGTCATAATGGATATGGCCGTCATGGTATTTCGGGATCCCGGCATTGCCCTTGGCGATCAGCGGGCGTTCGGTGCCCTGGGCGGCAAATCCAAGCATGGTGCGCAGCAAATCGGGGGCACCAACACCGCAATTGGCCCCGAAGGCCAAGGGCGGATAGGC
>NZ_JBARVQ010000418.1:0-3284 GCF_049646345.1 Albidovulum sp.
GCTCTCCAGTAAGGACGACGCCGATGAACCATTTCCTCGACATCCACAAGACGACGCAATCCGACCTCAGGGCGATGATCGATCAGGCCCGCACCATGAAGGACGCGCGCAACAACCGGCCCAAGGGGATGCGCGACGATGAAACCCCGCTTTCGGGGCGGCTGATCGCGCTCATCTTCGAAAAGCCCTCGACCCGGACCCGCGTCTCCTTCGATGTCGGGGCCCGCCAGATGGGGGCCGAGACGATGGTGCTCTCGGGCAAGGAAATGCAGCTTGGTCATGGCGAAAGCATTGCCGACACCGCCAAAGTGCTATCGCGTTTTGTCGATCTGATCATGCTCAGAACCTTCGAAGAGGCGACGCTTCTGGAGATGGCCGAACATGCGACCGTGCCGGTGATCAACGGGCTGACCGATGCCAGCCACCCGTGCCAGATCATGGCCGATATCGTGACCTATGAGGAACATCGCGGCCCGATCAAGGGGCGCAAGTTCGTCTGGTCGGGCGACGGCAACAATGTCTGTTCAAGCTGGCTCCATGCCGCCGGGCAGTTCGGCTTTGACCTGACCTTCACCGGCCCCGAGACGCTCGATCCCGATCCCCGTGCGGTGGCCTTCGCCCGCGAACGCGGCTCGAAGGTGGAGATCTCCCGCGATCCGCTGGAAGCCGCGAAAGGCGCGGATGCCATCGTCACCGATACCTGGGTCTCGATGCACGATCCCGAAAGCGCGCGCGAACGGCGGCACAATCAGCTGCGCCCCTATCAGGTCAATGCCGCGATGATGGGGCAGGCCAAACCGGCCGCGCTCTTCATGCACTGCCTGCCCGCGCACCGGAACGAGGAGGCGACAAATGAGGTCATGGACGGCCCGCATTCGGTGATCTTCGACGAAAGCGAAAACCGGCTCCATGCGCAGAAGGCGATCCTGCGCTATTGCCTCGGGGTCTGAAGCGCATTGTCTGGCAAGAAAGTGCGGTGCTGCCCCGGCGTGCGTACTTCGCTTTGCGCCCTTTGCCTCCAGCGCCCTTTCGCCCGGATTCAAGCGCGACGCGCGCCGGGCGAGCGCCTGCCCGTCCCGGCGGGCTGGCGCTTTTGCGGCAGTGTGCGTCGCATGAGCGATTAGGGGCTTTGCTGCCATAAAGTGCCCCGAATACACGTTGCTGCGCCACCCCAAGGGCAGGCGCTCGCCCGGCTTGCGGTGCAACGGTGTCAACGGCTGCAATGTCCCGTCGGCAGAAAGTCGAACCGGCACGCTGCCGAAACATCCGGCCCTCTTGATCCATACCCTCTTCCCGTCTATACGCCCCCGGTGGTCCCTCGCGGACCCGACTCACAAATCAAGAAATGCCGTGTTTGGCCCATCCCGTCGCTGGGGGCCAGTTCCGGCCAAGGAGAAGCGACATGAAACTGAATGAACTCCGGGACAATCCCGGCGCTACCAAGAAACGCATGCGGGTTGGCCGTGGTCCGGGTTCGGGCAAGGGCAAGACCGGCGGCCGTGGTATCAAGGGTCAGAAGTCCCGTTCGGGCGTGGCCATCGGCGGTTATGAAGGCGGCCAGATGCCGCTTTACCGGCGTCTGCCGAAGCGCGGCTTTACCAAGCCGAACGCCAAGAAATTCGCGGTTGTGAACCTCGGCCAGCTTCAGGCTTTCGTTGATGCGGGCAAGCTCGACGCCAAGAAAGAGATCACCGAGGATATCCTCGTCGCGTCCGGCATTGTGCGCCGCAAGCTCGACGGTGTCCGGGTTCTCGCCAAGGGTGAGGTCAAGGCCAAGCTGAAGCTCGCCGTCACCGGCGCGTCGAAAGCGGCGATCGAAGCGGTCGAGAAGGTCGGCGGCGCACTTGTCGTCACGGCTGCGGCACCTGCGGCGGAAGCCACCGAATAAGGTGTTGTCGGCGACCCCCGCGGCGCTTACATAAGCAAAAGTTTTCCTAGCGCCGCCGACCGGAAAACGGTTCGGCGGCGCTGTCATACAAGCGAGACCGGAATGGCATCTGCTGCAGAGCAAATGGCGGCGAACTTAAGCTGGGGGGCCTTTGGCAAGGCCACCGACCTTCGCCAACGTATCTTCTTCACCATCGGACTTCTGATCGTCTACCGGATCGGCACCTATATCCCGGTGCCCGGTATCGATGCGATCGCATTGCGGGAGTTCATGCAGAGCGCCAATCAGGGCATCGGCGGCATGCTGCAGATGTTCACCGGCGGCGCGCTGGGGCGGATGGGGATCTTTGCCCTCGGCATCATGCCCTATATCTCGGCCTCGATCATCGTCCAGCTTCTCACGGCGATGGTGCCCGCGCTCGAACAGCTCAAGAAAGAGGGCGAGCAGGGACGCAAGAAGATCAACCAGTATACCCGCTACGGCACGGTCCTGCTGGCGACCTTCCAGGCCTATGGCCTTGCGCGCAGCATTGAAGCCGGTGATCTGGCCCATGAACCGGGGCTTTTCTTCCTGCTTGCCTGTGTCATCACCCTTGTGGGCGGCACGATGTTCCTGATGTGGCTCGGTGAGCAGATCACCGCGCGCGGGATCGGCAACGGTGTGTCGCTGATCATCTTCGTCGGCATCATCGCCGAGGTTCCCGCAGCCCTGGCACAGTTCTTCGAACAGGGCCGGATCGGTGCGATCTCGGCCCCCGTGATCATCGGCGTGATTCTGATGGTGATCGCGGTCATCGCCTTTGTCGTCTTCATGGAGCGGGCGCTCAGGAAGATCCACATTCAGTATCCCCGCCGTCAGGTGGGCATGAAGGTCATGGACGGTTCTTCGTCGCATCTGCCGATCAAGGTCAACCCTGCGGGCGTTATCCCGGCGATCTTTGCTTCGTCGCTGCTGCTGCTGCCGACGACCATCTCGACCTTCTCGGGCGCTCAGACCGGCCCGGTAATGTCGATGATTCTGGCCTATTTCGGCCCCGGCCAGCCGCTTTATCTTCTGTTCTTCGCTGGTATGGTCGTATTCTTCGCCTACTTCTATACCGCCAACGTGTCGTTCAAATCCGATGACGTGGCCGACAACCTGAAGAACCAGGGCGGTTTCATTCCGGGTATCCGTCCAGGTGCGAAGACGGTCGATTACCTCGACTATGTCGTGGCGCGGATCCTCGTAGTCGGGTCGGGCTACCTCGCAGCCGTCTGTCTGCTGCCCGAGATCCTGCGTTCGCAAATTGCGATTCCGTTCTATTTTGGCGGTACATCGGTGCTGATCGTCGTGTCGGTTACGATGGACACGATCAACCAGGTGCAGTCGCATCTTCTGGCGCATCAGTATGAAGGGC
>NZ_JBARVQ010000419.1:0-3956 GCF_049646345.1 Albidovulum sp.
GGGATGAGAAGCTGAAGGTCAGCCATGCGCTTTTGCCGGTGGAACCCGATGACATCGTGCGCGGCCAGTATCGTGGCGGAACTGCGAAAGGGGGGGCACCCTCTTATGCCGAGGATGTCGAAAACCCCGCCACGAAGACCGAAAGCTATATCGCGCTGAAGACCCATATCGCCAACTGGCGCTGGAAGGGTACGCCCTTTTATCTGCGCACCGGCAAGAAGCTGCGCGGCCGGGCCTCGGAAATCGCTATTGTCTTCAAGGAAGTGCCGCATTCGATCTTTGGAGATGAGGAGGGCTGGCGCGAGAATGTGCTGGCAATCCGGCTGCAACCGAATGAGGGGATGAACCTGAGCGTCATGATCAAGGAACCGGGGCCGGGCGGTATGCGTCTGACCGAGGTGCCCTTGGACATGTCCTTTGCCGAGGCTTTGGGTGAAGATGGCGCGGATATCCCCGATGCCTATGAACGCCTGATCATGGATGTGATCCGCGGCAACCAGACGCTCTTCATGCGCGGGGATGAGGTGGAGGCCGCCTGGGCCTGGACCGATCCGATCATCGCGGCATGGGAGGCACGAGGTGATCGGCCGAAAGGCTACGATCCGGGCTCGTCGGGGCCGGAAGATGCGCTTATGCTCCTGCACAGGGATGGCCGGAGGTGGCGGGAGATCCGCGAATGAAGTTTGTTGAATATCCAGATGCCGAACTGATGATGTTCGATCTGGCCGACGTGCTGGCCAGTGAACTGGCCTCGGCTTTGCGTCGCAATGACGGGGCGAGCCTCTGTGTGCCCGGCGGCACCACGCCCGGCCCGGTCTTTGACGTCCTTTCGGGCGTGAAACTTGACTGGGACCGGGTCACGGTCTTTCTGAATGACGAACGCTGGGTGCCTGAAAGTCATGAACGCTCGAATGCGCGGCTGTTGAAGGCGCGGTTGCTGACCGGCCGCGCCGCTGCCGCGACCTACCTGCCGTTGTATGCAGATGCGGGCGCACCCGAAGACGCGGTTGATGCACTCGCGGCTGCCATTGAACCCCACCTGCCCATCGATGTCCTGCTTCTTGGCATGGGGGCGGACATGCACACTGCCTCACTCTTCCCGGGCGCCGACCGTCTGGCCGAGGCTTTGGCCCCCGATGCGCCCATCCTGATCCCGATGCGTGCGCCGGGCGCGGCCGAGCCGCGGATGACCCTTTCGGCCCGGGTGCTGGCGGATGCGATGACCTGCCATATCGTCATCGCCGGGGCCGAAAAACGCGCGGCCGTTGAGCGGGCCGAAAGCCTGCCGCCGGAAGAAGCGCCGGTGGCCGCCGTCCTGGCCAATGCGACGGTCCATTGGGCCCCCTGAATTCTGATATCCGGAGAGACGATGACCCCTTGGGAAGACCTGCGCTGTCACCATGAGGCCCATTCCGGCCGCCCGATCCTTGACCTCTTCAAGACCGAAGGGCGGGCCGGGAGTTTCTCAATCGCCGTTGACGGGCTTCTCTTTGACTATTCGAAAACGTCAATCGACGCCCATGCCCGCGATCTGCTGATCCGGCTGGCCGAGGCCGCGCATCTTGCCAGCCGACGGGACGCGATGTTCGCGGGGGAGAAGATCAATGAAACCGAGGGGCGGGCGGTTCTGCACACGGCACTCCGCCACCTTGACGGGGCAGTGACGGTCGATGGCACGGATGTGATGCCTGAGGTCCGCGAGACCTTTGAGCGGATGGAGGATTTCGCCCGCGCTATCCGCGAGGGTCGGATCACCGGGCAGGGCGGCGCGATCACCGATGTGGTCAATATCGGCATCGGCGGATCGGATCTCGGCCCTGCCATGGCGGCGATTGCGCTGGCACCCTATGCCGACGGGCCACGGGCGCATTTCGTCTCGAACGTGGACGGCGCGCATGTGCATGATGTGCTGGCCGGGCTGGACCCTGAAACGACGCTGATCGTGGTGGCGTCAAAGACCTTCACCACGATCGAGACGATGACCAATGCCGAAACGGCGCGAAAGTGGCTGGCGGCGAAGGTCGCCGATCCCGGCGCGCAATTCGCCGCCGTCTCGACCGCCGCCGGGAAGACCGCCGCCTTTGGCATTGCGCCCGACCGGGTCTTCGGTTTCGCCGATTGGGTCGGCGGGCGCTATTCGATGTGGGGGCCGGTGGGTCTCACGCTGATGATCGCCATCGGGCCCGAGAATTTCCGCGCCTTTCTTGATGGCGGTCGGGCGATGGATGACCATTTCCGCGCCGCTCCGCTTGGTCAGAACATGCCGGTGATGCTGGCGCTGGTGGGCCTTTGGCACAACCAGATTTGCGGCCATGCCACCCGTGCGGTTCTGCCCTACGAACAGCGCCTTGCCCGGCTGCCCGCCTATCTTCAGCAATTGGAGATGGAGAGCAACGGCAAGCGCGTGGCGATGGACGGGTCCGATCTGACCATGCAGTCCGGCCCCGTGGTCTGGGGCGAACCCGGCACCAACGGCCAGCATGCCTTTTACCAGCTGATCCATCAGGGGACGCGGGTGATCCCGTGTGAATTCCTTCTGGGCCGCGAGGGGCATGAGCCCGAGCTTGCGCATCAGCACCGCCTTCTGGCGGCCAATTGCCTTGCGCAATCCGAGGCGCTCTTGCGTGGGCGTTCGCTGGACGATGCACGGGCGATCATGGCGGCAAAGGGGCTGACCGGCGCGGAACTGGACCGGCAGGCCCGCCACCGGGTCTTTCCCGGCAACCGGCCCTCGACAACGCTGCTCTATCCGAAACTCACTCCTTTCGTCCTTGGCCAGATCGTGGCGCTCTATGAACACCGTGTCTTTGCCGAAGGTGTGATCCTCGGGATCAACTCATTCGACCAATGGGGGGTGGAACTGGGCAAGGAACTGGCGCTGGCGCTGGAGCCGGTTTTGTCAGGGCAAGACGATGGGGCAGGCAAGGACGGCTCTACCCGCGCGCTTGTCGACTGGCTGCGTAGTTAAGCGAATCTTCAATCCCCGCACGCATGGTGACCGGTGACGCGCGCAGTGGCGCGTTTTCGGACGGACCATGCCATGCGCCTGCTCGACAATGTCAGCCTTGCCCTGAAGCTGCCGCTCGTGCTCGGCTCGGTCGCGCTCGTGGCGCTGCTGACGATGGGTTACACCGGCTATCACTATGCCCGGGCGGCACTTCTGAAGGCGGGTGAGGAACAGGTCGATATCATCGTCGACACCAAAGAGCTGGAGGTTGAAGCGTGGTTCGCGGTCGTCTCTGCCGATCTGCGCTCGCTGGCCGAAAGCCCGCAGACGGGCCGGGCCTTGCGCGACTATGCCCGCGCATGGGAACGGATGGGCGACGCACCCGGCGCGCTGCTGCGGCATCATTTCATCGAACTCAACCCCCACCCGAAAGGGCTGCGTCACAAACTCAAAAGCGTATCCGACATCTCGGACTATTCCATTGCCCACGGGCGCTACCACGGCGTTTACACCGCCTTTGTCGAACAGAAAGGCTACCACGATGTCCTGATGGTCGATGTGGCGGGCAACGTGATCTATTCCGCCGCGAAGGAAGAGGATTTTGGCCAGAACCTCTTTACCGGCGAACTGCGCTCCACCAGCCTGTCGCGGCTGGTAAGGCGGGTGATGCATTTACCCGAAGCGGACGTAATATTCGCAGATTTTGCATTCTATGGCCCATCGGGTACCGAACCGGCCAGTTTTGCCGCCGTGCCGTTACGCGACAATGATGGCAAGACTGTAGGGGCTTTGGTCTTTAAGATCGGGGCCGATCAGGTCACGGCACTGACCCTCGGGCCGGCCGAACACCATCATGAGGAAAGCCTGACCTATCTCGTCGGCAAGGACCTAAAGCTGCGGTCGGATGTTCTCGGCTTTGATGGACATTCCATTCTGTCGCTGCGCAGCGCGTCCCAGACGGTGAGGGCCGCATTTGCCGAAGGCGAAGCGCTGATGCTGGAACCGGGGC
>NZ_JBARVQ010000420.1:0-2946 GCF_049646345.1 Albidovulum sp.
TTCGACGTCATGCAGCCGAGCGGCAGAAGCAAAAGCGCGAAGGCCAGCGGCCGGACCGGGCGAAAGGGCATTGGATGTTCAGCCGATTGCACCGGTCCTGCGTGCCGGCGGGCGGGACGGTCAGACAAAAGCCCGCGCCACGCAATACGGCTTGACAATCATAGGCGGAACCTTGCCTGATTTTCGCCGCTTTACCGGGTGAATATTCTCTGCAAACGCCCCCACGGCGATGGACCCATTTCACGGCAGGAGGTTTTCATGCCCGTCATTCTTGGCCTGATCGGCGCGATCACCGTGGCCTTCATCTGGATCATGCGCATGCGCAATGCGGCTGAAATGACCCATGAAATCGCCGGTGTGGCGCAAGACGTGCTGTCCGCCGCGCGGCGGTTGGGGTTCCGTCGCAGGATGAACCTGCATCCCGTGGAATCGCTCGACGAACCGAAACTGGCCATCGGCGCGCTTGGCATCGCGTTCCTCGAACTTGGCGGCCTGCCCACGGCCGAACAGCAAAACATCCTGCTGAAATCGCTGCAGGCCCATATCGGCCAGAGCCTCGACGACGCGGAAGAGACGCTGATTCTCGGCCGCTGGCTGGTCAATGAATCGAACGGGCCGGAACCGGCGATCACCCGGTTGTCGCGCCGCTTGGCGAAACTTGACCGTGCGGGCAGCTTCACACCGCTGATGGCAGTCCTGAACGATGTGGCTCAGGCCAGCCGCGACGGTGCGGTTTCCGACCGGCAGCGCGACGCCCTGACCGAGATCGCGCGGGCCTTCAAGCTGAGCTGATCGCCGGAACGTGAAATGGCATGTGGCGCGTGACAGGCTATCAAGGGGGAACCGAAAGGACCCCGATGCGCCCCCTTGTCCTCGTTTTCTGCCTTGCCGCCCTGCCCGTCCATGCTCAGGATCGCGAGGGCAATGACACGCCCGGCGACTGGGTGGTGACCCATCAGAAGCATTTCGGCCTCTGGGATTCTGTCTGCGACGAACGCCCCGAAGGCGGTGGGATGCACCGGCGCTGCTACATCCGCTATGTCGATGTCTTCTCGCCCCGCCCAGATTTTGCCGCGCATTTCCTGTTTGTGACGCCCGACGCCAAGGATGTGCGCATCGAATACGGGTCCGAACCCGGCACGCGCTTTGCACGCGGCGGGCACCGGATTGAACGGGGGGGCGAACCCGTCTGGTCTACCGACCGCGCCGCCTGCCTGACGGGCGGCTCTTGCGTCTTTTCAGGTGCCGAGTCGGCGGAGCTTTACCAAACCCTCAAGAACGGCGGCGCGTGGCACTTCGACTTCGCCGACCGTCACGGCCAGATCCAGTCCCTGGACTGGTCCCTTGCCCCCTTTGCCGAGGCAGCCGCGGATTTTGAGGCCGAGGCGACAGCGCGCGGTCTGCGATAGCCCTGCTTGTCTCGCCCGCGCCGCTCCCTTAGAAAGCGGGTCGGATAGCCGAAGGACGCCCCCATGCTCGATCTGACCTATGAAGCCCCGAAACCCAAGGTGATTTCCGGTGCCAAGGAAGACTGGGAACTTGTGATCGGTCTTGAGGTTCACGCTCAGGTGGCCTCCAACGCGAAACTCTTTTCGGGCGCTTCGACCGAATTCGGGATGGAGCCGAATTCCAACGTCGCCTTCGTCGATGCGGCCATGCCCGGCATGCTGCCGGTGATCAACGAATATTGCGTGGCCCAGGCGGTCAAGACCGGCCTTGGACTGAAGGCTGAGATCAACCTGCGTTCGGCCTTCGACCGCAAGAACTATTTCTACCCCGACCTGCCGCAGGGTTATCAGATCAGCCAGCTTTACCACCCGATCGTGGGCGAGGGTGAGGTTATCGTCGATATGGCCCCCGGCGTGGCGCGTAAGGTCCGGATCGAGCGCATCCACATGGAACAGGATGCGGGAAAGTCGATCCACGACCTTGACCCCACCATGTCCTTCGTCGACCTCAACCGCACCGGCGTGGCGCTGATGGAGATTGTCTCGCGCCCCGATATCCGCGGGCCAGAGGAAGCGGCGGCCTATGTCGTGAAGCTGCGCCAGATCCTGCGCTACCTGGGCACCTGCGACGGCAACATGCAGAACGGCAACCTGCGCGCGGACGTGAACGTCTCGGTCTGCCGACCGGGCGATTATGAGAAATATCAGGCAACACAGGATTTCGGCCATCTCGGCACGCGTTGCGAGATCAAGAACATGAACTCCATGCGCTTTATCCAGCAAGCCATCGAATATGAGGCGCGGCGCCAGATCGCCATCATCGAGGATGGCGGCAAGGTCGTGCAGGAAACCCGGCTTTACGATCCCGACAAGGGTGAGACGCGGTCGATGCGCTCAAAGGAAGAGGCGCATGACTACCGCTACTTCCCCTGCCCCGACCTCTTGCCTTTGGAGATCGAACAGGCATGGGTCGACGATATCGCGGCCTCCATGCCCGAACTGCCGGACGCCAAGAAGGCGCGGTTCGTGTCTGACTATGGCATGACCGAATACGACGCGAACGTCCTGACCGCCGAGGTCGAAAATGCCGCCTTCTTCGAGGAGGTGGCGAAGGGGCGCGACGGCAAGCAGGCCGCGAACTGGGTGATCAACGAGCTTTTCGGCCGCCTGAACAAGGAAGGCCATGCAATCGCCGACAGCCCGATTTCGGCGTCGCAGCTTGGCGGGGTGCTTGACCTCATCGGCAAGGGCGAGATTTCCGGCAAGATGGCCAAGGATCTGTTCGAGATCCTCTGGACCGAAGGCGGCGACCCGGCGGAAGTGGCCGCCAAACACGGCATGAAGCAGGTCACCGATACCGGCGCCATCGAGGCCGCCGTGGATGAGGTGATTGCCGCGAACCCCGCCCAGGTGGAAAAGGCCAAGGCCAATCCCAAGCTCGCGGGCTGGTTTGTCGGTCAGGTGCTGAAGGCCACCGGTGGCAAGGCCAATCCGGCAG
>NZ_JBARVQ010000421.1:0-12092 GCF_049646345.1 Albidovulum sp.
GCTAAGTAGAATTCCTCGGCAAACCCAATATCAAAATGGGCTTGAGACACCAAAATGTCGGCAAAAAACACAAAAGCACCTGAGCCTGCAATTCTTTCTCTATCAATCGACCATGCAGTCGGGCCAAATTCCGCCCATCGGGCCTTGATAGGCGATTTCTTTTTGCAATCTGGAGCGTTGAGAATATCGTTCTATAATGCCTTAAGATAACAAAAACGAAAGAAGATGGCTCATTGATGAGGGAGCGCTCGATGCTTACAGTACGTGACATTCAGAGACCCGTGATTGAAGCGTTGTTGCGTTATTCAAGGCAGGTGGGCGCACAGGTATACTTGGCAGATTCCGTGATGTCCGCACGGCCAACTTTTTGGTTTTGCGGAACGCCAATTCAGAGGTCAGAAGTTCTTTCTCTATTAAGATCTCAAAAAATTCGTATTTTCGGGCTACAAGGCCAAAAGAGAGTTGCCTTCAACCCTGACATGCGAGCAGCAGAGCACGCTATACTATATCAAAAACGCGCCAACAACAATGGCATAGTCATTCACGGTGCTTCTTCAGGAATTGAGGTTGCATTTTGCTTTCACGACGAGTCGTCTGATTCATGGAGAACTTCTCGAGCTGGATTGGAAAGCGATGCACGTCGTTCCTATTTGGAGAGTCTCGATGAAACTCAGTTTTTAGGCGTTCGACTGCCCGAACTAAGAGGTGCCAAAGCGCTTCGAAAGCAGCGTGAAGCACAACAATCTGTCGACCTTGTTTATACATGGGTTGATGGGAGCGATCCGGCGTGGCAGAAAAGGAGAATAAAGGAAGAAGAACGACTTGGTCGCTTCACCTACACAAAAGATGCTACACATTCGTCGCGCTATAACTCGCAAAGTGAGCTGCTATTTTCTGTACGATCAGCTTTTAGATATTTTGTGAATATTGGGTCTGTATATATCGTCACCGATCAGCAGATACCAGATTTTTTAGGGGATCTATTGGATAAAGTCACTATCATCGATCACTCGGATATCTTCCCTGAATCCAGCATGCTCCCAAGTTTTAACTCCCACTCAATTGAAGCCAATTTGCATAGGATTCCGGGACTCCGTGAGTACTATCTCTACTTGAATGATGATGTTGCTTTCTCAAGCGCCATGTCTTCTTCAGACTTCTTCGACGAGTATGGCCGCATCCGTCAATTCTACTCCAACGCAGCGAGCTTGCCCGCTGAAACCGATCCTGACGATTTTGCGGTCAATACATCTGGAATCAACAATCGAAACCTAATATTTAAAAAATTTGGTCTATACCCCTTTAGGAAGTTCAGGCATGTCGCACTTCCAACAAGGAAATCGATCATGGAAGAGATGGAGCGCGAGCTTCCTGCCGCATGGTCTGCAACCTTGCCAAATCGGTTTCGATCTCCAAATGACTATTCCATAGCGGGAGCTTTATTCCAACAATACGCAGCGGCGACCGGGAGGGCTATCCCCGGCGGTATGAAATACGGCTATTTTGACTCAGCAAAACCGGAGAGTGCGGAAGCCGCAAAAGAGCTACAGCAAGATGATTGGGTACGCCCGCAGATGTTTTGCGTTAACGACACTCTTGACACTGAAGAATCTGAATTAACAAAGGAAAGAATTCTTGAAATAGTCGATAGGTTAATATCCGAAGAAGACGGAATAGTTGAGAATTTTAAAAATAACGATGTCAGCTCAAGGCGAAGATTCTATTTTTTCGGTCCTCGCGCCAAGCCTCCTGGGCTGGACATATAAGGTTCCGTCTGGCCGCAGCAAACAACATGAGCGCTCATGATGAATTGATCGCAATGACGTAGGAATACTACAGAAACACGTTTATGTGAATACGAGGACGCTCTGGCAGGTTTTGTTTGCCCGAACGCCTTCTGACTGGCACACTTCGCCCCAGACAGGATGGAGGATGCCATGCCGATGAAGTCTCTGATCGCAGCACTCGCCCTTGTTGCGGGGCTCATGCCGGGGGCGCTTTTGGCCCAGGGCTGCAATCACGGTGATAGACAGGCCCAGATCAGCTGTGCCGACGGCACCGCCTGGGATGTAGCCACGCAAAGCTGCGTCACGGTCGGAAGCTAGGGCCCCGAAAGGCCCGCGCGTAACCGCGCCTTAACCCGTATCTGAGAGCCTTCCTCCGAAGCCCTAGCCGGAGGAAGCGGATCATGACGGCCCTGACACCCCTGTCGCGCCCTCAGGGCAATCCCATATCCGGTCGTCCGCTCACCCCGCCCGCCATGACCGGTCGTCAAAAGGCTGCAATCATCGTCCGGCTGCTGTTGTCCGAGGGCGGCGAGTTGCGCCTGCGCGATCTTCCCGATCACCTTCAGGCGGCCCTGACTGAACAGATGGGCTCCATGCGCTCGGTCGACCGCGATACGCTGCGCAATGTGGTGGAGGAATTTCTGACACGGCTGGAATCGGTGGGTCTTTCCTTCCCCGGTGGCATCGACGGCGCATTGCAGATGCTCGACGGCCATATCTCGGCCACCGCCGCCAGCCGGTTGAAGCGGCTGGCCAGCGCCTCGGCCAAGGCCGATCCCTGGGACCGGATCGCCGCCCTTGACCCGGAAAAACTGCTGCCGGTCCTGACCGATGAAAGCGTCGAGGTGGGCGCGGTTATGCTGTCCAAGCTCGCCGTTGCGCGCGCGGCAGAACTTTTGGGCAAACTGCCCGGCGACCGCGCCCGCCGCATCGCCTATGCGGTCAGCCAGACCGGCAATATCGACCCGGAAACCGTGCGCCAGATCGGCCTCTCGCTGGTCGGCCAGCTGGAGGCGCAGCCGGTTCGGGCCTTTGAAACCGACCCCGTGGAACGCGTCGGCGCGATCCTGAACTTCTCGCCCGCAGCGACACGGGACGACGTGCTTCAGGGCCTGACCGAGACCGACACCGATTTCGCCACGCAAGTGCGCCGCGCGATCTTCACGTTCGCCGACATTCCCGCCCGGATCGAGGGGCGCGATATCTCCAAGGTCGTGCGCGGTGTGGATCAGGCGACACTGATCAACGCGCTGGCCGGTGCGGCGGGCGATAACGATACCGCAGCGGCAGAGTTCATCCTGTCGAATATGTCGCAGCGCATGGCAGCGTCACTCCGCGAAGAGATGGCAGAGCGCGGCAAGGTCAAGGAAAAGGATGCCGAGGCCGCGATGACCACGATTATCGTCGCGGTCCGCGATCTGGAAAGCACGGGCGAGATTGTGCTGAAGGTCGATGAACAGGATGAAACCTGACCTCCGGGAGGAGGTCGCGACAGACCGGAAACCGATGAGGCGGCATTCTGCCCATCGCCGACCGCAGGGCGGGCGTCATTTCGCCATCACGTTTCAGCTATTAACCTGTAGGAAAAACACTTACTTTTCAATTTAATTCAATAATTTAAGACTTCTGCGTGGGTCCGGCGCGCGGCAAGAACCCGCCGTCACGCTTGTGATAACTCACGCCCACCTTTATGTCTGGCGACGACAAGCGTCGGCCTGATCATGGGACGCCGTGTACGTAACGAGGACCCATGGCCCGCAAGAGGCGAAACCGTAAACGGACATCGACCCGGCGCGACAAGGTGACGGATTTCGTGTTTCGCATGCTGCTCGCCCTCGCGCGGGCCTTGCCTTATCAGGTTCGTGTTCCTGTCGTGGGCTGGATCATCTCACGGATTGTGGCACCCTTTGCCGGTTGGCGTGGCCGGGTCCGTGAAAATCTGGCGCTGGTCCGGCCTGACCTGCCCGCCGCTGAAGTCCGGCGGCTGATGCGTGCCGTGCCTGACAATGTCGGGCGCACCATGATCGAACTCTATTCGGGCGACGATTTCATCAATCGGGTGCGTGACCTGCCGATTGAGGGACCCGGCGCAGAAGCGCTTGAGGCGGCCCATCGCGAGGGGCGCTCGGTCATCCTCGCCACCGGGCATTTTGGCAATTACGACGTTGCCCGCGCCGCCCTGATCGCGCGTGGTTACCGTGTTGGCGCCCTGTTCAGGCCGATGAAGAACCGGCTCTTCAACCGACACTATCGCAATACGATTTCGCAGATCGGCAAGCCGCTCTTTCCGCGTCGTCGGCGCGGACTGGGCGCGATGATCAAGTTCCTGCGCTCGGGCGGCATGCTCGGCCTCTTGATGGATCAGCATATGGCGCATGGCGAACCGCTGACCTTCCTTGGCCACACCGCCCATACCGCGACCTCGGCCGCCGATCTCGCGTTGAAATACAAGGCCGATCTGATCCCGATCTACGGCGTCCGCCAGCCCGACGGGTTAAGCTTCCGGATCGAAACCGAGGCGCCGATCCCGCATACGGATGCGGTAACGATGACCCAGGCGATCAATGACAGCCTTGAGCGGCTCGTGAACCGCCATATGGACCAGTGGTTCTGGATCCACCGGCGCTGGAAGTGATCCGCGCGGCCCTCAGCGCATCATGTAGCGCGCGAACAGTTTCGCGAACCGACCGCCGGGGCGGCCCAGCGGAATGAGGCTGCGGCGGGGTTCCTCGAACACGCCTTTCGCATGGCTCATCGCATCAAACCCCGCCCGGCCATGATAGGCACCGATCCCGCTTTGACCGACCCCGCCGAAGGGCAGATCATCGACGGCGTAGTGGGTCATCACCCCGTTGACGGTGACATTGCCGCTGCTGGTATTGCGAAGGATATGATCCCGCACCGCGCGGTCATCTGAATAAAGGTAGAGGGCGAGCGGTTTTGGGCCTGACGCAACATTGCCGATCGCCTCATCGATCTCAACATAAGTCAGTATCGGCAGGATCGGACCAAAGATTTCTTCCGTCAGAAGCCGCGATTCCGGTGGCGCGTTGAGAACGATGGTGGGGCCAATGCCCCCATCCTGCGGCCCCGTTTCGATCACCCTGGCGCCCATGTCGCGGGCTTCGTCGAGCAGCGACTGAAGGCGATCTGAGTGCCGCGCAGAAATGATACCGCAGGGCCCTGAACGCCGCGCGGAAACGGCATATTTGCGCTTCATCTCAGCACCAAGACGGTCGGCGAAGGCTGCCGCGTCTTCTTCGTGCACCAGCACATAATCCGGTGCGATGCAGGTCTGCCCGGCATTGGCGATCTTGCCAAAGGCGATATCGCGCGCGGCCTTGGCGAAATCGGCGTCGCGCGCAAGGATGACCGGCGACTTGCCCCCCAGTTCCAATGTGACCGGCACAAGGTTGTCGGCTGCCGCACGCATGACCTTGCGTCCGACCCCGGTCGAGCCGGTGAAGAAGAGGTGATCGAAGGGCAGGCCCGCGAAGGCTGCGCCGGTTTCGGCATCGCCCTCCACCACGACGACCTGAGCCGGGTCGAACGCGTTCCGCACCAGCGCCGCGATCTGCCGCGACGATTCGGGGGCGAGTTCGGAAGGTTTCAGCATCACCCGGTTCCCGGCCGCCAATGCCGTCGCGAGTGGCATCAGCGACAGGCCGAACGGATAGTTCCAAGGCGCCATGATGCCGACCACGCCCAAGGGATCGCGCAGTATCCGCGCCCGGCCGGGCCAGAGTGTGATCGGCACAGACCGCCGTTCCGGCTGCATCCAGCGGCGCAGATGGCGGCGCATTTGATTGATCCCCTGCACGACCGGCCCGACATCAAGGATCAGTGTATCTTCGGCCGGGCGGGCACCGAAATCGGCCGCGGCCGCGCGCACGAAATCGCGCCGATGCGCCTGGATCGCCTTTTTCAGCTTCAGAAGGTCTGCGCGCCGTGCATCAAGGTCCGGGGCCCCTGCCCCAGCCTGCGCCAACCGCTGATTGGCCAGAAACGCCTCCAAGTGCACGCGAAGCCCGGAATCCGATCCGTTGTCCAATGCCACCTCCGACAGACGCCATATCCCCGCAGCTATGATTGGGGTGCCGCAACTGTCAATGAAGGCGCGAAACGACGTTGCGGAACCCGAGGGTCAGCGCAGTTGTGCCGCGGCGAGGATCGGACCGGGACCGTTTTCCTGAATGATCACGACCACCGCATCATCCCCCGGCGCCTTGAGGCTGAGCGACAGGTCGCTGGTTCCGTCCCAGTTTGCCACACGGCTCCAGTCCGTCACCACATTGGCATAATCGATCGTGCGACCGGCATTCTCGCCCCGCCCGATCTGCACCCGGGCGTGGGGCGTGTAGCGCACCAGTTGCACCACCGCCTTGGTCGCGAGTGGCGCTGTGGACCGGGCCCTGACCTTCACGGTGCCACCCTTGCGGTCGATATCCAGCGACACCGTGCTTTTCTTGGCGGCAAAGCGTTTGATAAGCGCATTGAGTTCAGCCGGACGGGCACCGATCAGGTGATCCATGCCCCCGACGATCATCTGCGGCGTATAGACCGTACGTGCGCCTGCAAAGCGTGCATAGCCGCGCTGGCGGTCGGAATATTGCGGATTGGCGAAGTCGTCCTTCCAGCCGATATAATCCCAGTAATCGACATGCAGCCCCAAAGCGATCACATCGTCACGCTTGGCAAGACCGCCAAGCAGCTTGTCGGCTGGCGGGCAAGACGAACAGCCCTGCGATGTGTAAAGCTCTACAACGACTGGATTGTCGCTGGCCGATTGGGCGAAAACGCCCCCCGCAAGGCCAAGCCAAAGGCAGGCCGCGGCGCTGATGATCCTGCGCATGTTCTTTGTTCCGTATCCCCTAGTCCCCACCTTGGTAGTCAAACCGATCGCACTTGGCCAATCAAGGTTTTGCGAGACTCTGTGACAGGATCGGTGCACGCCCTTGTCATTCATTGTGCACAATTGTATACAACGACTGTATTTCCTTGATCAGCCCTTGCCGTTACGGCACAAGTCGGGCCGAGAGAGACCGAGCACACCCCACCGACAAGGGAGATCCCGATGCCCATCGTTACCGGCAAGGACACAGCCAAGACGCGCAAGACACTGACCGCTGGTGGCAAGTCTGTCAGCTACTACTCTATCCCGGCGGCCGAGGCGGCCGGTCTGGGTGACTTCTCGCGCCTCCCTGCGGCGCTGAAGGTGGTGCTGGAGAACATGCTGCGCTTCGAGGATGGTGGCCGCACCGTGTCCGTGGACGACATCAAGGCGTTTTCCGACTGGGGCAAACAAGGTGGCAAGAACCCGCGCGAGATTGCCTATCGCCCTGCCCGCGTGCTGATGCAGGACTTCACCGTCGTCCCCGCCGTTGTCGACCTTGCCGCAATGCGCGACGGCATCAAAGCGCTGGGCGGCGACGCGCAGAAGATCAACCCGCTGAACCCGGTCGACCTCGTCATCGACCATTCGGTGATGATCGACGAATTCGGCAATCCCCGCGCCTTCCAGATGAATGTGGACCGCGAATATGAGCGGAACATGGAGCGGTATGTCTTCCTCAAATGGGGTCAGAACGCCTTCCAGAACTTCCGCGTCGTGCCGCCCGGCACCGGCATCTGCCATCAGGTCAACCTCGAATACCTCGCCCAGACGGTCTGGACCGATACCGACCAGAATGGCGAGACGGTCGCCTATCCCGATACGCTTGTGGGCACCGACAGCCACACCACGATGGTCAACGGCCTTGCCGTCCTCGGCTGGGGCGTCGGCGGGATCGAGGCCGAGGCCGCGATGCTGGGGCAGCCCGTGTCGATGCTGATCCCCGAGGTTGTGGGCTTCAAGCTGACCGGCGAGATGCTGGAAGGCACCACCGCCACCGACCTCGTCCTCAAGGTCGTCGAGATGCTCAGGAAGCACGGCGTTGTTGGCAAATTCGTCGAGTTCTACGGGCCGGGCCTTGACCACCTGCCGCTGGCCGACCGCGCGACCATCGCCAATATGGCCCCCGAATACGGTGCCACCTGCGGTTTCTTCCCGATTGACGGCGAAACTCTGCGCTATCTCGAACAGACCGGCCGCGACAAGGACCGCGTCGCGATGGTTGAGGCTTATGCCAAGGAAAACGGCTTCTGGCGCGGGGCGGATTACGATCCGGTCTATACCTCGACGCTGGAACTCGACATGTCGACCATCGTCCCGGCGATCTCGGGCCCGAAACGTCCGCAGGATTTCGTGGCCCTTACCGCCGCGAAATCCGCCTTCGCGAAAGAGATGGACGCCACCTTCAAGCGCCCGCAGGGCAAGGAAGTGGCTGTGAAGGGCGAGGATTACACCATGTCCTCGGGCAAGGTCGTCATCGCGTCGATCACCTCCTGCACCAACACCTCGAACCCTTACGTGATGATCGGTGCTGGCCTTGTGGCGCGAAAAGCCCGCGAACTGGGGTTGAACCGCAAGCCGTGGGTCAAGACCTCGCTCGCCCCCGGCTCTCAGGTCGTCAGCGAGTATCTAGAGGCGGCCGGTCTGCAGGAAGACCTCGACGCGGTCGGCTTCAACCTTGTCGGTTATGGCTGCACCACCTGCATCGGCAATTCGGGCCCCCTGCAGCCCGAGATTTCCGCCGCGATCAACGAAGGCGATCTGGTGGCGACTGCTGTCCTTTCCGGCAACCGCAACTTCGAAGGCCGGATCAGCCCGGATGTGCGCGCGAACTACCTCGCCTCGCCGCCCCTCGTCGTGGCTTACGCGCTGGCAGGTGACATGAATATCGACCTGACGACGGAACCCCTGGGCACCGGCAAGGATGGCCAGCCGGTTTATCTGAAGGACATCTGGCCCTCGAACAAGGAAATCGCCGATCTGGTGCACAAGACCGTCACCCGCGAGGCGTTCCTCAAGAAATACGCCGATGTCTTCAAGGGCGACGCCAAATGGCAGGACGTGAAGGTCACGGAATCCGAGACCTATGACTGGCCGCCAACCTCCACCTATATCCAGAACCCGCCTTATTTCCGAGGCATGGGCAAGGACAAGGGCAAGATCAGCGATCTGAAAGACGCCCGCATCCTCGCGCTTCTGGGCGACATGATCACCACCGACCACATCAGCCCGGCCGGCTCGTTCAAGGATACGACGCCCGCGGGCAAGTATCTGATCGACCGTCAGGTTCCCACGCGCGAATTCAACTCCTATGGCTCGCGGCGCGGCAATCATGAGGTGATGATGCGCGGCACCTTCGCCAATATCCGCATCAAGAACGAGATGCTGGACGGCGTCGAAGGCGGCTATACGCTCGGCCCCGACGGGCAACAGACCTCAATCTATGATGCGTCGATGGAATATCAGGCCGCAGGCACGCCCCTGATCGTCTTCGGCGGCATCGAATATGGCGCGGGCTCCAGCCGGGACTGGGCGGCCAAGGGCACCAGCCTTCTGGGCGTCAAGGCGGTCATCGCGGAGTCGTTCGAGCGCATCCACCGGTCGAACCTTGTCGGCATGGGCGTCATCCCGTTCGAATTCACCGGCGGCGACAATCGCAAGACGCTGGGCCTGAAAGGCGATGAGGTGATCTCCATCGCCGGGCTTGAGGGCGACCTGAAACCGCTGGCCGAAGTGCCCTGCACCATCCGCTATGCCGACGGGACCGAGAAGACGATCCGGATCAAGTGCCGGATCGATACCGAGGTCGAGATCGAATATGTCGAAAACGGCGGCGTGCTGCACTATGTGCTGAGGAACCTCGCCAAAGCAGGCTGAACGGGACCGGGCATCCTGAACGCATTCAGAACGGAAAAGGGCCGTGGCAAAAGATGCCGCGGCCCTTTTTTTGTTCAGGCCTCATCGGAGGCCGCAATACGCGCAGAATTGGTAAAGCGATTCTCAAAACACAGCAAAGCCCACAAACCCGCGACAGTCACTTGCAGCGATTGATCTCCGGTTCGAAATGATCCGATTTATCCGTGACCGTTGTCGCCTTGCCAGGGATTCGCCGATCCTGGGATTCCCCTTGTTTTTCAATGATTTTGCCAATTGGGGAAATCCTTACTTTGCGCAAATGAAATTGGCGGATATCAAATTCGGCATGAGAGCGATTGTTTGTAGACTTCCATTTGTACCGAGTATGCCATGGCTTGAAGCGGCTGGCTTGCTCTTGTTGATTGCCGTAACACGCGCAGGGTGACGGCCAGCCGCCGCGAGGAGCAGCTACCTCGCGGCGGCTCACTATCTTTCACCGGTTTGAACGGCAGAGCCGTGACGGTGTTTGCAAGCGGGCCATGTGCCCTGGCCGCCGTGCAGGCCGGTGCGAAATCCGTGCTGCCGCAAATCCGACCCTCTATTGACCCTTTGCCTCGGGACAAGGATCGGCTACCCCGATGGCCATGATGCTTTCTGTCCACGACCTTGCCGTCGCGCGCGGCGGTATCACCATCCTCGACGGCGTCTCGCTGACGCTCGGGGCGGGGGCTGCATTGGTGCTGCGGGGCCCGAACGGGATCGGCAAGACGACGCTGCTTCGGACCATTGCCGGGCTGCAGCCCGCCATTGCGGGCCAGGCCCTTCTGCCAGCCGAAGGGGCCGCCTATTCGGGCCATGCCGACGGGCTGAAGGCCACGCTGACCGTGACCGAAAACCTGACCTTCTGGGCGCGCATCTACGGGCAACGTGACATCGCCCCGGCGCTCAGGGCGATGAATCTCGAAACCCTCGCCGACCGCGATGCCCAGAACCTCTCGGCCGGACAGAAGCGCCGCCTTGGCCTTGCCCGCCTTCTTGTCACCGGCCGCCGCCTCTGGCTGCTGGACGAACCCACCGTCTCGCTCGACACGGCCTCTGTCGCGCTCTTCGCCGATGCGGTCCGCGCCCATCTGAAGGTAGGCGGCGCGGCGCTGATGGCGACCCATATCGACCTCGGTCTTGATGAGGCGACACTGCTCGACCTGACCCCGTTCCGCGCAAAGTCCCCCGCACCGGGACAGGGCGGCGGCTTTGACGAGGCCTTCGCATGACACCTCATTTCATCTTGGCCCAAATACCTCGGGGTCCGGGGCAGCGCCCCGGGTCTCTCGGCAAGCAGAGCGTTCGCCAATGTTAGCGCTTCTCTCCCGCGACCTGCGCCTTGCGACCCGCTCGGGCGGCGGCTTTGGCCTGTCGCTGGCCTTCTTCCTCATCGTCATCGTGCTCGTGCCCTTCGGCGTCGGGCCCGAGGGCGGCATGCTTGCCCGCATCGCCCCCGGCATCCTCTGGGTCGGCGCGCTTCTGGCCTGTCTCCTGTCGCTCGACCGCATCTTCGCGCTGGACCGCGAGGATGGCTCGCTTGACCTTCTGGCCACCGCGCCGATCCCGCTGGAAGGGGTGGTTGCCGTCAAGGGGCTGGCGCATTGGCTGGCGACCGGCCTGCCGCTGACGCTGGCAGCCCCAATCCTCGGCGTCCTGCTGAACCTGCCGCCAGCCGGGTTTCTGTGGCTGACCGTCTCGCTCCTCATCGGAACGCCTGCGCTTTCGGTCATCGGCACCTTCGGCGCGGCCCTTACGGTCGGGCTGAAGCGTGGCGGGCTGCTTCTCTCGCTTCTGGTCCTGCCGCTTTACATCCCGACGCTGATCTTCGGGGCCGAGGCCGCCAAACGCGGCGCCGAGGGGCTGGCCACCGCCACACCGCTTTTGATGCTGGCCGGGATCACCGCCGGAACCGTCGCCATCCTGCCCTTCGCCGCGGCTGCGGCAATCCGCGTCAATCAGCGCTAGGGCCTGGCATGTTATGAATATTGAGGACCAAGGCCGGAAGGGCTAGTCAGGGCACCATGTCGATCTGGGAATACGCGAACCCGAAGAAATTCATGCAGACTTCGTCCTGGGCCTTGCCCTGGGTGACGGGGCTTGCCGTGCTCACCTTGCTGACGGGTCTTGTCTGGGGCTTCTTCTTCACGCCCGACGATTTCCGTCAGGGGTCGACCGTCAAGATCATCTACATCCATGTGCCTTCGGCGATGATGGCAATCAATGCCTGGGCGATGATGCTGGTCACATCGCTTGTCTGGCTGATCCGCCGCCACCACGTCTCGGTACTGGCGGCCAAGGCGGCAGCCCCCATCGGCATCACCATGACGATGATCGCGCTCTTTACGGGCGCGATCTGGGGTCAACCGATGTGGGGGACCTGGTGGGCCTGGGACCCGCGTCTGACCTCGTTCCTGATCCTCTTCCTCTTCTATCTCGGCTATATCGCGCTCTGGGAGGCGGTGGACGACCCCGATACGGCCGCTGACCTGACCTCGGTCCTCTGCCTTGTCGGTTCG